>JANNNN010000014.1:0-3585 GCA_031398555.1 Planctomycetia bacterium
AGAAACTAATCCGTTTTAATCGCTCTCAGGAATCAATTGCAATGTCTCCCCGCTTCTTCATCGCAAATTCACGCCATTCAGCGCAAGCCACGATTCTGCCAACGCCATCCACCGTGATAAGCCTGAAAGGAATCTTGACCCGCCAAGCACTCGACGCTTTCACACAGGGAATAAACAGTGCCATTTCGGATCCTTCCGCGAAGCTGATCATTCTGCAAATTGACTCAGCGGGTAGCGCAATGGGAAACGGGCCCCAGTTCGCCAAGCTGATTAGCCGTGCGTGTGACATCCGGCATGTTGAGGCTCGCATTGATGGCTTGGCAATTGGCGACGCCTTCACCGCCTTGCTCTACTGCAGGCGGATTACGGCTACTCACAGTTCATTTGTCGGCAACGATGCGAACAACATGTTTGCGGCTGAACAGGCGAAACGATTGGGAATGATTACTGAGGTGGTTTAACTTTTCACTTGCAGTACTCCGCCGCGAAGGCCTGCGACGTGGCCGGCGGCGACGCGGGATCCCGGGACGGGCGATCGAGCGACGGCGGCAGCCGGTGGATCCGATTTCCGCGACCGGTGATGGCGAGAGTTTGCGATCGCACATCGCAGAATTCAGCGTCGTCACAATCGCCGGTATGTTGGGATGGATTGTATCGACTGAGTTTCGTCTCCATCTTCCAAAACAATGCGTCTGTGCTGATCGGCTCGCTAACGAATGCTATGTCTATCACCATAAGAGGGCGGGCAAATTGTTGTTACAAGTAGTGTTGTGACGGCATATTGTCCGTCCTCTTTTTCGTTCGCAGTAGAACACTACTCAAATTGACGTGGAAAACATGAGCGGCGAACGTTGGCCAGCACTTATGAGTCGCGAGCACGCATGTGAGTACTTAGACATCGGTGTGACGCTTTTCAACGGTTTGGTAGCAAGCGAGCAAATCAAATCGGTTCGGATCGGCGCCGCGATTCGGTACCGAAAGACAGACTTGGACAACTTCGTGGATCGCTTGGAAGAGGGAAGAGGCAAGTTTCGAGGCAAGGTTGATCGCTGAATGGTATTCCTCGCACGTAAAACAATCGGCTACAATCGCTCACTTTTAACGAACACACCAGGGGCTTCACGATGAACCCGACAGCTAAATCACCGGACGAATCAACCTACTCGGGCCGCTTTGCTGCGCGGCTCAGGATGCTGCGCGAGAAGACCGGCATGACGGGTCAGGAGATGGGACAGGCGATCCGCGATGCGGGCTACAAAGTTGGGCAAACAACGTACTACGATTGGGAGTCTGGACGAACAACGCCACCACTGGACGCCTTCCCTATCTTAGCTGATACACTCCATCTTAACAGTGTTCGAATGTTGTTGCCTACATCGTAGAAGTTTATTACGCAAAATGCGGAATTGTCTATTGCGAGAAATGCGTAATAGATTTACCTTCACTGCATCACGCCAACCCAAACCGAACAAACCTAACCCTGACTGCTTTGCCGCGGCGTGATAACTCGGCATGCAGTTGGGGTTTTTTATTGGCCTTCGTGAAAACGAAAATGGCCCTGCGATGTTACTAGCATCCAGAGCCGTGGCCTAGCTCCTTCCAAGAGAGTAAGACATGTATAAGGTTACACAACGTGCGCGCGGCGTCAAGGACGATTCACCAGAGGGCCTATTCGAGGTTCTTGGCTACGCAAAAGGGAAAAAGGTATCTGTGATCACCCCGGAACCGATGGACTTTCGCGGAGCGGTTGCAATGGCAGCGGGCTTCAACGAGAAACCTAGCGGGATCACGGCGGTGGTTGTGCCAGTGACCGCTGAGAAGCCCGCCAAGCCGACAACGACATTATTAGCGAAAGGTGACCGTGAGCTCCAAATCAATAGGAGCCGAGCGGCTTTTGTCACCAAGGCGTTCAAAGATCAACTTGCAATCATCAATCAACATCAGGACAACATCGTTAACGTCCAAGCAATCGGGGTCGTTGCTGCTTCACTGCAACGTATTGGCGAAATTGTTGAGTCTTTAGCTGATTTCAACAAAGGATTTGATCTTGAATCGACGGAAGGTTACTACACTGCGCTAGAGAGTGAACTAGGCTTGTCGGATTGGGCGCGGACCGTTCGCGAAAGCAAAGCAAAGCGAAAACCGCATGCCTTTGAACTTGAGGCTGCGAAATCTAATTTCTGTAAGGAGTTTCGGCGCTGGATTAGTTGGGCTGGCGACGAAGTTACCACCCCCTTCGAAGCCATGCTTCTGGCGCGAGCTATCAAGGTGCATGCTATCGACTGCGTCAAACAAGCAACCGGTATTGGTGAGTTGCACGTAGAGCAGACTTTTGATGAGATCCTGGAAGGCGACTTTGTTGGTCACGACGATAAGTTAAATGCTCTATTCGGGCTCGAGCAGCACGACAAGGCGGATGCGGCAGAAGCTAGCCAAGTGGCCCTAGACGAAAAGGTGCCAGCATGAGCATCACACCAACTAAAGTTTCGATGTATCTACTTCAGTGTGAAGATCCTGATTGGTTTACCGACTCACTCTTTAGTCGTCAGCAAGCCAAGGCTGTCAAGCTGTTGTGCAAAAAGGCTAGCGTCAAGGTTCGAATTCGCAGGGTTTACTTAAGCTTCGGGATTACTCAAGACAGAGGCGATTTAGACGCCGATGTATCAGACATAAATCAAGAAGGAGCCAAGGCATGATTTGCTTGACTGTAACTGACTATGACGACGTGGGTTTTCGCAAGAGCGTTCGCCCACGTGAAGCACTCCGCCGAGCATTGGTGCTAATCGAGCAACTTTCTGCATGTCGGTTTGGCATGGCAATTCAAGACATCCGAGAGCGTGTTATCGATGCTATTGGGGTGGTCGTTTGCGAACGAACCATCCAACGAGACTTGGACTTACTCGAGTCCTTGGGATTGGTTGAAAGACTGCCGAATCGATTGTGGCGTTTAGGACCGCGGCGGCGGATAAGTTGACGTTGATTTGTCGTACACTAACAAGCTCTGGCCAACGCTCGGGCTTTTTTATTTCTTGCTTCCAATCCTTTTCTGTTAAGGACAATCATGAGCGAAATTGCCAAGCGACTGACACCAGCCGAAATTGCAGCAATACTTGATTGCAGCACGTCGCAGGTTCTAACCCTCATAAAGTCTGGCAAGATTCGCGGGATAAACATCGGAACTGGATTGCGCCCACGGTACCGAATTGATCCGGCTGAGCTCGATCGATTTGAAAAAGGACACGAAACAAAGAAGCCAACGCTGCGGCGACCAAAGGAAATTAAGGTAAAGAACCATTTGAGGTTTTGAGCCTAGTTCCGTCCCAAAACGGCATAGTCGCACAGCGCATTAGAATCCGCGTTTTCACTATTGCACCGCATCGCGAATTGTGGAGAATGCCGTTTGACTTGGCATGGATTGTTAAGTAAGGAATCTGGTCAGCGATAGCAACGGAATGCCAGCAATGGATTGCTAAGGCAGGAAGCCAATGTTAATCGCTGGATGGTATCATGGGCCGCTTAGGAAACTGGGCGGCTTTTTTCGTTTCAAGTAATGCGTAGGCCGACCAAAGCGACCTCAGGGAGCCG
>JANNNN010000645.1:0-2827 GCA_031398555.1 Planctomycetia bacterium
CCGAGAGCTCCGCCCATATCGAGCCCATCGCCGTCAGCGCTACCGAATGCGTCAAATCCATCAGCTGCTGGAAGTGCGACCGCAGCGTCACCGAACTCCGAGGAATCTTCGAGCTCAATGACTTGCGAACCCGAGTCTTCGTCGGACTCGATGCTGCCCGAAGCTGATAGTTGGAATTCTTCGTCCTGTTGGAAATTTACGGATGAACCGAGTCCCGAACCAACCCCAGAGGCGGCGTCGGAGCCTTCGGAAGCCAGATCTAGCCCAGAAATACCGCTGGCTGCTAGATCGAGCGGTTCGTCTTCGAGCGAAATTCCGCTGTCGGCTGGGCTCATTAAATTGATGCCGCTATCGTTGCCGAGCGCCAAATCGCTACCGCCGCCCAGCACCAAGTCGTCGTTATCGTCAAACAGATCCAAATCCAGATCCATCGAGGGATCTGAGTCACCCTTGATGATCGCGCTGCCATTGCCGCTCAACCCGCTAAGTACGTCAGAGCCTTCGTTTCCAAGGTCCAAGTCAAATGCGTCGGAACCTGATAGTGGAATATCGCTGCCGGCGCCCGTTCCAGAACCCAGCTTGATTGCGCTTTCGGCACTAGTTCCGAACTTAATGTCGCTTCCCAAGTGCGATGAACCTGACGCACCTGCTAAAAGATCGTCTTCATCGCTATCGAGGGACAGTTCATCGTCGTCGTCATCACTAATCGCTAATCGCGGTTCATCGGATGCGCCTTTGCCCGCGATCAGCCGAACATCGCTGCCGCTGCTCGAATCGGCCACTAGCGCTACATCGCTATCTGGATCGGCTGAATCGTTGCCAAGATTGATGTCGCTGCCAATCGTGCTGCCATGTTTGCTGCCGGTTGGGCCGAAGTCCTGTTCGGAAATCAGAATCGACGAACCCGCAGGATCTTCGTCGAGCGCGCCGCCCAACATTTCTGACGCAACGCGTTCGATCTCTTCCGGCTTGAATTTCCAGCTAGCACCATCGCGGTAACCAAAAATGTCGCCTCGCGAACGCATTTCGACCAATTCGTCGGTATGAACGCCAAGTTTTTTAGCGGCTTCTTCCAGCGTAATGAATTGGGCTGACATCTTTTGTCGGACTCCTAAAACCTGAAGCGAATAGTCACGCCGCAATCCATCGCGAAGTCGTCGTCCATAACTCAAGCAACTAGAATAGTGCAAAACGGTGAAAAGTCAGCTATGAAAGTGCCCATTTTCGTCGTAAGACGCTTAGTGCCCGCCGACGAACCGCCATCACAGCTCGCTTCTATAGTAACCAAACGTCTCCCGAACACGAAACGCCCACAGCTGTAAAATCTTCCTTAACAGCAATCTAGGCGAGGTTTCCCCAGAATACTGTGCACCTGAAGCCCTTCTAATCGCCACAATCCCACCGAATGGCAGGGTGTACCGCAACGACGGTAGCTGGATTCGTGAGAATCCGGATTAGGCATGTAGCTGGATTCGTGAGAATCCGGATAGAGATGCAGACTTCCGAATCAAATTTTAGGGCGTGATTCCAGTTTTGTGTTCCACATCCTTCGAGTACTCAGGGTCGTGCAACCCTTGCGTAACGAAAATGTCCGGATTCTGAGGAATGCAGCTACGAGGGATTTCTCAGGGGCGAGCTTGCCGTAAATCGCTCGGCAGTGGCGCTTGACCGTTGAACTGCTCCATCGACAAATCCCAAGTCAAATTGCGGACACTTCGCAGAACGAGTTTTCCTAGAGCCGGGTCAATGTGATAAATGGCCATCGACCGGTTTTGTGAGTCGACCACCACGATCTGCTGCACACCGCTTGGTAGCAGCGAAGACAAGACCTCCAGCCGTTCAGTGTTCTGCGGAATACTCCCGGTCGGTGCACCCGAAGTCTGACTCCACAGGCTCATCCAACCTACCGCGACAATAATGATCGCAAGGGTTGTTTTGCTTAGTCGATGAGTCTGCATTGTCGATCGCCTTAGGTGGGTGACTTGGGGGGACATATTGCAAGAGTAGCTGGTTGCGTCAGAAACCGGGCGGGTACAGCGGAAGGTCTTTTTGCCTGCGTCCGGCTTCTGACGAAACCAGCCGCAGTTCGTTTTCCGGTTTCTCACGAAACCAGCTACGACATAACCCGTATAGCCAAGCGCGGGCTGTCGTTGCAAGATCATTGCATTGCTATCAGGTAGCAACTTCGGAAATTCGCCTGGACGCGCACGCCCAACCTAGGCACAATCCGCGCGGGCGTTCGGCCTTCTCATGCCGATCTGATTCGAAAATAGATCACTACAAGGAAGTGGTGCATCGTGAGTTCAACTCGCACAACCTATCGCAGCAGTTTTTCACAGCCGTTAACGTCCAGTCTTGCGCTGGGCATAATAATCTCCGGTGGCTTCTATGCTTTGATGATCACCGGATCACTGAACAACCCGTTGCTCCAAAGATTCTGTTTCGGTCACTGGACCGCGGGCGTCTCAATAACGTTTTTCTTAGTTGCAATCGCGTTTCTCATAAAAAAGCTATTAACGGCAGTCACCCAATTGCGTTTGACTAGCGCAACAGTAACCGCGTTAAACCGGCTTATCCATGATGGCCACGACACCCTCCCCGCCGAGCGTCCGCGATGGTTGGAAGCCAGTTGGCTGTCCTTGCCGGTTGCGTGGCAGTACAGTTGGTTCGGTGTTCGGCTCAATCGCATTTTGAGTCTTCAATTGAAGCGAGGACGTCGCGACGCGCTCGAGCAAGACTTGGCATTGCTTTCCAAAGCGGATTCGCATCGACAGCGTGAAAGCTACGGCATCGTGCGAACGATCATTTGCGCCGTTCCAATTCTTGG
>JANNNN010000108.1:0-9006 GCA_031398555.1 Planctomycetia bacterium
CGTCGATGATCAACTGCATCAGAACAGTTTTCGGTGCATCAAACTTGCTTGCCTTTACATCCTTGCCATCGTCGTCTTCCGTTAGAATGCCATTGATACCCGGATCGACCAAGTAAATAGGTTTACCTGAATCGTCAAGCAAATAACGGCCTGACGGCAGTGGGGCGTCACGCTCGGTTCTTCCAATATTTATTACATAGTAGTTGTTAGTATCTGAGACTGAGTAAGGCCCCGAACGTACATGGTCCTGCAGCAGTCCCTTGATATCCACGACAACGCCAGCGTGTGGCTCAACCGCCTTCTTACTGTAAGTTGAGTTGGCTTCGTTCATGGCAATCAACACCATTCCAACGACTAGGGCTGAGGTCAGTGCCCCGACAAGAATGCCAAGTTGTTGAGCTCGTGGTGTTGCACCGACTATATGGCCAACCTTGAGAGCTTGGGCTGTGCTGCCGCCGTTGGACGCAGCTACACAGACGACACCGGCTATCGTGAGCGCGGTGAGTTTAATTTCCTTGTTGATGGTCGCAACGCCCAACCATTCAAGCCCTAGTAGCAAGAGACAGGTCAAGAGAAGCGTTGCTACAGTCATTCCGGAAATTGGGTTCGAGGAGGAGCCGATTTCACCTGTCAGTCGAGAAGAAACTGTGACAAACAAGAAGCCGAAAATGATAATCATCGCGGCTCCCGCCACGCCCGTGTAACCGAATCCAAGTCCCAGTTGTGGAACGGCCATAAGTCCTAAAACCAGCAGCAGACTGCCGACAAGAACAAATGGCAAAGGAATATCGCGCTCGGTTCGTTGGTTCCTTTGGCCGGAAGTTCTAGTCGGCGAAAGCAAATCTCGAAGGCTGGTTAAGATTGCATTGAGAATCGTCGGAAGGGCTTTCACCATACTAATGATTCCACCTGTGGCGACAGCACCGGCACCGATATACAGGATATAGCTGGACCTAACGGCCGAATCATCCATGTCCCGAATCAGTTTTGTCCCTGGGGCTAGTGGCGTTTCGAGTCCTTCGCCGAAGAACACAATCATTGGACTGAGAACCAGGTATGCCAAAACACCTCCTGCGACCATGATGCTGGCGATTCGCGGTCCAATGATGTAACCGACCCCAAGCAATGACGGTGAGAGTTCGATGCTGACAGTCGCTCCCTTGAGTCCGACAACTTTTCCTGTGGCATCCACGGCGTGCAAAGCAAAGGCCACGGCATCTTTCCAGAGGTGCAGAGCTTGCATCAGAAACTGGTAGACAAAGCCCAGCCCGAACCCAGAGAACACCATTGTCGCAGTGGAGCCACCTTTTTCGCCCGCCATCAGAACTTCCGCACATGCCTTGCCTTCTGGAAAGGTCAAGATGCCATGCTGCTTGACGATGAAGGCCTGGCGTAGCGGGATCATCAACAAAATTCCGAGTAGACCACCAAACACACTGACAGTCATCACTCGAACGATATCGATATCAAAGCCAAGGAGCAGTAGCGTGGGCATGATAAGCCCAACCGCAAATGCCAGTGATTCGCCCGCAGACCCGGTTGTTTGAACGATGTTGTTTTCGAGGATCGTCGTTTTGCGGAAACCAGTGACCGAAGAGATGGCTCGAAAAAGAGTGATCGAAAGCACCGCAACGGGAATCGAGGCCGAAACAGTCAAACCGACTTTCAGCACTAAGTACATAGAGGAGGCGCCAAACACGATTCCCAGCATTGCCCCCATCACTATTGGAAACCACGTGAACTCAGGAATGTTGGATTCGTCGGGGATAAAAGGCTTCTGTTCGGTACTTTCACTCATTTGTTAAGTCCAATGGGCCAAGTCGGTCTAACTAGTAACGCTTTTCAACCGGTAACAGCCGACGAATTGTGACCCTTTTCCCAATGGATAGCAACTCCAGTATTACATTGTCGAACAATTGTCCTACATCTTCGACACTGTTCAACTAGTTTCCATAAGTGCTGCTTTGGATCAAAGTTGAATGGGAATTTCGTTTTGGCATCGTAGCTTGGTGTGTAAGCAAACGATGGTTGATAGGACCTAGGCAAAAAGCATTCCCGCAGTTCGCCCATCTGGTATTCGAAAGCCACTCTCGCTAAAATCCGACGCAAGCTAGTTACTGATCTGTCTTGATAATGCTTGCATTGGGTCATGGAGGACCGAATCGTGAAAACTAGATATTTGTCTATTGTTGTATCCCTTTTGTTTCTGCCGGTCTATTTCAACGCTACAAATGCGTTCGGGCAAAACGAAGATACTCTGGCTGTAGAGCCTGCTTCTGAGAAGCGCGATGAAGATCTTTCTGTCGTCCCGGCGGAGAAACATTCTGATGCCGAGCGGATTGCTGAACTCACAGAAGCCATTGACAGTGACAAAGAGCAACTGGCTTCGTTGACTGCTGAATTCGACAGTCCGGATAGCGAGTATGCGATGGCGGAACGCGAGTTTCGTTCACTGAATGACGATCGAGATAAACTTCTCGATGAGTTAGGAGAAGCAAAAGCCGACTCGAAAACGCCAGCCGAAGCGATCGAAAAACTCACTTCCGACGTTGATACTCAGACGACGCTTTGGCGGTTAGCAAAAGACCGCTTCGATCTGGCTATTGAAGATCGAAAAACCTTGAAGGAGCAACTGTACACGCTCAAGCACAAGTTGCAACAAGATCAGGAGGCCTTGCAACTTTTAACGGATGGTCCTCAGGAAGACCATGATGAGGAGAACAAGTTGGACCGCAATGACAGAGCGGCGGACGATTCGAGAGACGACCAGCAGGAAAGCAAGTCCAATGACGATGCCAAGGATCACTCCACCGATTCTGAGAACAATGCCAACGATCAACGCGACAAAGAAGTTAAAGAAGACAATGAAGAAGAAGTTGACGAAGAACTGGTAAAAGCCCAAGCAGAGTCTGAGCAAAAAGAGGCGGAAGTTAAGGAAGCGGAAGAAGAAACGGAATCCATCGAAGCTCGTCAGCGTGGACTTCAGCAACTGATTGCCCAAGAACAAAAAGAGCTGAACATCGCTCGCAGAAAAGTTGATCTCGCTTCCGCAGCTCAACATGAACTCGCACTCGAGCTAAACAAAGTGCAGGCAGAGAATGCAGATCCAGTTGAGCTCAATACGCTAAAGACTGCCATTTCAAAAGCCAACCAGAGGTTCATTCACGCTCGATCCGACGTAACGGAGATCAGTGAGCGACTGAACGATCATCGCGCTGAATTGAACAGCTTGCAGGCTGAGCACATCATCGCCTTGCGCGATGAGCAAATGAAGCGTGAGGAAGCTCTCGCTTCAGGGCAACATGTCGCTGATCTAAAAAACCCATTCACTATCAGAAATATCCTGCAATGGCTGTTGGAACACGGTCCGCGCCTAATGTTGATCACGGTCGGCATGTTCGTACTCAATCGCGCCGCTACGCTTTTAGCCAGTCGATCGGTACGTTTAGTCACGACAGGTTCAATGAGAGGTTCAAAGGCAGAACGAGAGAACCGAGCCAAGACGTTAGTGGGCGTTTTTCAAAATGCGGCAACAGTTGGCCTGTTCATAACCGGATCGCTGATGATCTTGGAAGAATTGGGCGCCAACATCACTGTCTTGATGGGAGGCGTCGCGGTCATCGGCTTGGCAGTTGCCTTTGGCGCTCAGAATTTGATCAAAGACTATTTTTATGGGTTTGTGATGATGCTTGAGAACCAGTACATGCTCAACGACACCGTTAGGATTGGTGGAGTAACTGGCCAAGTCGAGCGCATTACCTTGCGGATGACCGTCCTACGCGACGGTAGCGGAATCGTCCACTTCATTCCTAATGGGACAATTAACAGTGTGAGCAATGAAACCCATGGCTGGTCACGGGCCGTATGCGAGATCGGTGTAAGCCATCACGAAGATCTTGAGCATGTCATCCAACTCCTTAAAAGCGTTTCAGAAGAACTGATGAATGACGAAGGCGTTGGTCACTTGCTGTTAGAAAAACCTTCAGAGCCAGCCATCGAAAATTTAGGTGGTCCAACGATCAGTTTGAAAGTATCCGCCAAGACAGTCGCCAACAAACACAGCGCAGTGAAACAAGAATGGCTGCGGCGTATCAAGCAGAAGTTAACCCAGCATCGCATTTCGCCACCCTATAGCGGCACCAACCCCGACTTCCGCCGTTGGGACGACAGCAAAGCCGCCTAGCGCGTAGCCCGTTGAGCCGCATCTTGCTTCAGCGGTTGATAACTGCTGTGCCGGTCGCAAAGTAGCTTGTGCCTAGGGCAACCTTGACGGCCCGCCAGCGGTGAGTTGGATGTGTGAAATCGCACCCGTGATTCGATTGGTAACTGTCTGGACGCTGCCACCACCACTTGATTCCAGGTAGAGTAAAAATTCGATCTTCGGTCCGCCAATATTTTTGACAGCATGGAACGCTAACGACGTCGGCGTCCCGAGCGCCAGTTGCCTCGTTTGCGATCTTGGCTGGCAGATTGGCCGGTAGCGTTTTCGATGACAAAGGTCGGTTGCGGCAGGCTGGTAATCAGCTCGGCCATGGCAGCATCGTCTAAGTCCTCGCGCCGCTCGGCCCAACCGCGATAGATGCTTAGCCCCTGTTCGGTGGCCATAATTTCTCGCCGCGATCGACCGTGAGGATCTTCGGGCCAAGGGTCCACTTGATCATGCCATTGCATTGTGGCTGAAACCAATTGCTTAAAGTATTCCCAATACGCAGGATTATCGGTTTGCAGAAACAACTTGCCACCTGGGCGCAGAACGCGATGTACGAGGCCCATGAATTCGGGAGTCAACATGCGGCGATGCTGACTCTCTGAATCCGAATACGGTTGTGGATGATAGATGTGAATCTCATCGACTGACGCTGTACCGCAGTGCTGCGACAACGATCTTGAACCGTCGCAAGCCGCGAAGCGACAGTTGCTTAGGCCCCGCTGATTGGCGCGACGTGTGGCGTAACGAATGACCATCGGCAAGATGTCGATTGCAATGTGGTCCCAATCCGGCCGTCTAACAGCTGAAGAGAGCACAAAGCGACCGTTGCCACAGCCGATATCAATGGCGATTTGTGCACAGCGACCAAAAATCTCCGCGAAATTCAATTCGCTGTCGGGCAATCGCTTGATGGCTGTGCTTACCCAAGCCTCTGGAGCAAGGATGACGCCGGGGATGGGAACTCCCATCTCGTCTTCGATCGTACCGGGAGGCGAGATAGGGGCTGGGGGTGCTTTGGGCGGTCGCCCAGTCGGCTTGTTGGCAGAGGGCTTTCGGTTCGACAGATTCGGCCGCGCGGTCGGTTTTGAGTTTTGTTTGCGTTTTAAGGGATGCGGTTTGGACTCTCGGTTGGGAGAGTTCGTGTCGTCAGCGGTTGACATAGAGGCTTCTGCGGTGAACGGAGGCTTGAAATCGAGCGAATTGTGCGAACGGATAGCCGTTAGTGGCGTGTTTCTCGCTCGCGTAGCTAGTATCCTAGTTGAAACATGGCATTGCGCGAGCCGCAAATATGGCCTTGAGTGAGAATAACTGGATCTGATTTAGTGGGTCGCTCCTGCTGGGTGCGACTTCCATTTACTGCAAGAACCTGAGTGTCATAGGCGTGATTATTGAGGTAGTTGATTCAATGTGACAGATTGCCCCTAACCCCACAGAACCAGTCGCACCCGGCAGGAGCGACCCACTTAAGACTGCACTTCATGTTGAATGAAAACCCTGACGCTGTTGAACTTGATCCTTGGTTGGTGGTGCTTGGTGAACCTGCCACAAGTTCGTTGGCGATGTGGCGACTCGCTGACGAGAAAGTGCCAGCGGAAGAACAGTTGACGGTCGCGCTGTTTTCGACTGAACTGCGTGCGAACGATTATGCCGAAAAGTGCTGCGAAGCGCCCCGCAAGGTCGTTCAAGTTGATCGAACACGATTTTTGAGTTTAATGGTCGATTGTTTTCGTCAGGGGATTCGCTACGCTACGCTTAACCCGGGCGACTCGACCGCCCAAAGTCTATTCGTGCTTCGCGAAGTGCTAGGCGCCGCTAAGCGGGAATTTTCCAAGTCGTAGCGGGATTCGTAATAATCCAGACGCACCCACAAATAACACCCTTCATGATTCTTCCACTCCCTCTGCTTACTCCTACCTTTTCGAGATTCAAATGTTAACTCGAACCCTATTCACAAGCACCATCAGTGCTTTCACTTTGACAGCGATCATTATCACGCAATTGCGAGCGGCTGAACCGAAGACGTTTCGACTGTGGGAAGGTGGTGCCCCGAACGCAGTTGGGAACGCCGAAAAAGATGTCCCGACAATCATTGTGTACTTGCCTGAGAACGCCAAACAGCCGACTCCAGTGCTGATGATTTGCCCCGGCGGTGGGTATGGAGGGTTGGCTATGGACCATGAGGGCCATCAGTTCGGCAAGTGGGCCAATGACATGGGTATGGCCGGGGTGATTGTGTCGTATCGCCATCGCGGTCGTGGTTATGGTCATCCCAATCCGTTGCTCGACGCTCAGCGGGCCATTCGATTGACGCGCAGTCACGCCGAGGACTGGAAGATTGACCCTAAACGGCTAGGAATGATTGGCTTTTCGGCGGGCGGTCATCTCACGTCGACTGTGTTGACTCATTTTGACTTGGGCACAGCCGATGCGGCGGATCAAGTTGACAGGCAAAGCAGTCGTCCTGACTTCGGCATCTTGTCGTATGCGGTGATTGCACTCGGCGAAAGCTACACGCATGGTGGCAGTCAAAAGAACTTGCTTGGTGCCGACGCGTCAGCTGAGTTGATCAAGTCGCTTTCAAATGAGAAACAAGTGACTAGTCAAACGCCGCCGACCTTTTTGTGGCATACCGCGGAAGACAAAGGGGTACCTGCTGAAAATAGTCTGAGATTCTATTCGGCAATGGTAACCGCCGGTGTGCCTGGAGAGTTGCATGTATTCACCAAAGGTCGCCATGGCTTAGGCCTAGCCGCTGGTGCTGGGGCTGCCGCGCAGTGGCCGGACCTGTGTAAGAATTGGCTGGCTGACATCGGAATGATCGACAATTAGTGGACAGATAGCAGATTGATCATTAAGTGCTTTTACAACTGATACTTCTCGGAGAATAACTGTGGCAAGTGCTGACGAAACCAATCCATACGCAACTTCGAGAGGAAACTCCCCTAAAGAGGTAACGGCTCTCGATCAATCATCGCCAAGCAGTGTGCGAATGAAACTGTTCGTGATGATGGTTTTGCAGTTTTTCATTTGGGGTGCTTGGTTGCCTTTGATCTTCGGATACCTTCCAGGGCTCGGTTTTGCACCATGGCAGCAGTCCCTGATACTAAATGCATTTCCAGTCGCCGCAATCATCGGCATGTTTTTCAGCAATCAGTTTGCGGATCGCAATTTCGCAGCTGAGAAATTTTTGGCCTTTAGCCATTTAGTCGGCGGATTGGCAATTTTAGGATGCGGTTTTGTCACCGACTTCATATCGTTCTTTGTGTTAATGTTGATTCACTGCTTACTTTATGTGCCAACCATTTCGATTACAAATTCAATTGCGTTTGCGAATATGAAAGACCCAAAGAATGAGTTTGGGATCGTGCGCATGGGGGGTACCTTTGGCTGGATTTTGGCTGCTTGGCCGTTCACCTTTATCTTCGTTAACTGGGCAGCCGTGCAGGCAGGCAATCCAGCGGACTTTGTAGATTGGATAGGCGCCGCGCTCGCTAATCCATTGGTTGGTGATGAATTAAAAAGTGCGACGAAGTGGACGTTTGTTGTGGCAGGCATCGCTTCATTGTTGTTGGCTGCGTTTAGTCTTGTTCTGCCGCACACGCCGCCCAAGAAAGCTGAAGGCGGAGCCGAGAGTCTGGCTTGGTTTGAAGCTGTCAAACTTCTGGCGCATCCATTTGTTCTGGTACTTTGGGTCGTAACGTTCATGGATTCATTTGTTCACAACTGCTATTTCAACTGGACGGGACAGTTTCTCAATGCATCTAAGGAAGTTGGCGGGGTTGGCATCCCTGGTAACTGGATCATGCCGGTCATGAGTGTTGGGCAGTTGTTTGAAATCCTGACGATGTTTGTGTTGGGTATGACGCTGAAGAACTTGGGATGGCGTACAACGATGATCGTCGGCATCCTTGGCCATGCGGCCCGATTTGCCGTCTATGCGTTTTTCCCAGAGCATCCGGTTTTGATCATTGTCGTTCAGATGCTGCATGGAATATGTTACGCATTCTTCTTTGCAACCGTTTATATTTTTGTTGACGAGTATTTCCCTAAAGATGTTCGCAATAGCGCCCAAGGGTTATTCAACGTGATGATTCTCGGTGTGGGAGCATTGGTTGCAAACTCTGTTTGCCCCTGGTTGTTTCAGGAAGTTTTCACTCAGGATGGTAAAACTGATTTCCGTGGATTGTTTCTTGTGCCATGTGGCATTGCGACCTTGGCAGCGATTGCATTGGCATTGTTTTTCCATCCACCGAAAAGTGGTGCTGAAGGTGTAACCATCACGCGTTCCTCTTTCGACGAAAGCTTCACCATGTCCAAGGCGAGACGAACGCGAGACGTAATGTCGGCGCGTGGGGCTCCCTGCATCGTGGGGCCGAAGGCAACATTTTCCGCAACCGTCATATGGGGAAAGAGTGCGTAGGATTGAAAAACGAGGTTCACGGGACGACGGTTCGGTGGAACCGCCTCCATCGAGCAGCCATCGATTCGAATGGTCCCCTCATCCGGCGTTTCAAAGCCTGCGATCATCCGCAACACGGACGTCTTTCCTGCTCCGCTGGGACCAAGGAGCGAAAAGAACTCCCCGCGCTGCACGGTCAACGACACATGGTCGACCGCGAGCGTCGCACCATGCCGCTTCACCAAAGACGTGATGTCGATGCTCGCTGATTGATCAACCATGCTGATCCAAGTGGGCTTCACCGACACAAGGGCTATGCAACAAGAACGAGGCGGGCGGGGTCTGCTCGCAATGCTGAGTGGAAAGACCCGCGAGGAGGAATCGCCGGCACAGGATC
>JANNNN010000120.1:0-1889 GCA_031398555.1 Planctomycetia bacterium
CAATTTCACCAACGAAGGGGGCGTTCAAGGCAGCGTTCGATTGCTGAAGAACATTTGCGGCCTGTGGGTGGTCCAGCAGTGTCGCGCGCAGTGGAAACGCGAGGGGCATGACTGGAGTTGGGATCGGTTGATTCAATTGGCTGAACAATCGCCGAGCATGATATCGATTATCGACCCAGACGATTCAGCGTTTGCGGCTCCGCCAGATATGCCGACTGCAATTCGCAATTACTGTCGACGCACTGGCCAGGTATTGCCGGAGAACGAAGGAGCTATTATTCGCTGTGCCCTCGAAAGTTTAGCACTGAAGTATCGCTTGGTGCTCGACTATCTCGAGCAACTGGTCGGTAACCGCTTGAATACCATTCATATGGTGGGCGGCGGCGTTCAAAACCGAATGCTTTGTCAGTTCGCGGCCGATGCTTGCCAGCGCGAAGTCGTCGCTGGGCCGGTTGAAGCCACCGCGTTCGGAAATGTGCTCATGCAAGCCATCGGCTCGGGCAATCTAAGGTCGATCGATGAAGCTCGCTGCCTTGTCCGTTCTGCCAGCGACATCCGCAAATACGCACCGCGACCCCACGGGCGTTGGGAAGAAGGCTTCGGCCGCTTGCGGCAACTAGTCATGGCCGGTCAGTGAAGTTTTGGGACGGGGCTTGAGCGCGGGCTGCTGTTGAGGTGACTCGCTTTGATCTCCATTACAGATCGTGAATGACTTTCGGCGGAAAAGCGGCTCGGAGAGCATTGAGCACGGCGAGGACATCGATCACTTCTTGAGCGATCGCTCCGCTAACCGGCGTCAGATATCCGAAGGACGCAAGCAGCATGCCGATGATACTGAGTGCCATGCCACCAACGGCGCTCTGTAAAGCGATCGCCCGCATGCGACGACTTATGTGCATAAATTCATCGACGCGGGTAAGCGAATTGTCCATGATTACGACCCCGGCAGCCTCAGCTGTAACATCGCTGTTTTGGCCAATCGCTATTCCAACCGTTGCGGCCAACATCGCAGGAGCGTCATTGATCCCATCGCCAACATACAAAGTTTTTACTTTGTCAGTCTCACGACGGACAATGGCCAACTTCTCTTCGGGACTTTGCTGCGAATAGACTTCTGCGATTCCCACTTGATCGGCGAGGAATCGAGTCTCAGCGTCCCGATCGCCCGAGATAATCATGATACGATTGAATTGATGCTTAGGACCCAAATGATCCACAAACGAACGGCTCTCCGGACGTGGCGCATCGCGGAATTGCAATTTCGCGGCATAGCGGCCATCGATTGCAACAACACACTCAAGTCCACCGGTTGATGCGGGCAAATGCTCAATTCCAGTAACTTGCTGTTCGATGAGCTGCTTTCGGCTGGTCACTTGGACTGTATGGCCCGAGACCTTGCCGCGCAGTCCCTGTCCAGGTTTTTCGCTAACGTCGCTAGCCTGCGAGAGCGAGAGTCGCTCCGCTTCAGCTGCTAGTAAAACAGCACCAGCCAGCGGATGCTTCGAGTATTTCTCTAGACTCGCCACCAAGCCGAGTACTTCCAATCGATCGCACCCAGGTGCAACTAGTTGTTCAGTCAACTGAGGCTCGCCATAGGTCAATGTACCAGTTTTGTCAAAGATCGCGATGCGACAACCGACAATCTGCTCGAGCACCACGGGGCTTTTCACGATAATCGATCTCCGCGCGCACAGCGAGATCGAGCCGATGATGGCTACCGGTATCGCAATTAGTAGCGGGCATGGAGTCGCAATGACTAAAACGGACAGAAACCGAAGCGACTCGCCGCTGATTGCCCAGGCCGCAGCAGCGACTCCAAGCGCAATGGGCGTATAAATTGCTCCGAGTTGATCGCCGAGTCTTCTGAGTTGTGGACGTTTGCTCTCCGA
>JANNNN010000198.1:0-7283 GCA_031398555.1 Planctomycetia bacterium
GGCTAAAGAGCGTCGCTGTCCATTCTTCCTGCGTTATCGCGATCGTGATCCCCATCCGCCATGCGCATCGGCTGGGGTGCGTTTGAGCAAGTCTGATGATGCTAAAGAACCCGGCATTTACTATGAACAAGCGGACGGCTCGTGGACATTCGCAGGCGGGCAAGATACAGCGCTTGTGTTTTACATCTACCGCGAGTCACTCGGCCGGTTAGAAATGGTCCTAAGCGGATTCAGCGGTCGAGCTACTCGTCTGTTGGCTCGAACGTTGGCGAATCGGGGCGAAGAGTTTTGGCCACCCGTCTATCAAGCCAATTATTTGCAAGTTGGTGCGTTCATTGTGCAGTATCGCCCTGCCGAAGATGTCGATGAGCAGTATGACATTTTGCGAACTGACCTAATCGGCACGCCAACGATTACACCACTTCCGATGGAAGCCATCGCGCGCCGATTGGAAGGGTAGAGTCAGCAGGCGATCAATAACACCAGGTGTTCTCTCGCCTCTACGGATGGTGGGAAGTATTGTACTAATGGCAATTTAGGGGAATTATGAGAAGAATGGGAAGCAACATTGGCACTGACGTACCAGCCTTGATCCCACTCAATGGTTATCTTAAATCATCTGACTTTGCAAGAGCTAGCCGGTCGCTAAACCATTCGTTCATGTAGCTTGCCGCAGCGCTCAGTCTTCCGCCTGCCCATTGCAACCTAGCGTTGGCCGAGTCGATGATATCTTTGAACTCCTTCGATACGGCGACTGGCTGCCTGCCGTGTGTATCCTGTGTGGATCGTTCCCAGTCCTTCGCCTGAGAGATTGGGATTGCGACTTCGTTACCAGCTTCCGTTTGGAAGATTACGAACATGGGCGATGGCGTAGTCAGCATCTTGGCAGGCTTTAGATTGTTCGCGTAATCGACTACGAACTTTGATGCCGATGGCAAAGTGTTTGAAAACCAAGTCTTCGCGAACGCGCTTGTGAGTTCTCCTAGTTCGAAGGCGCATTGACTGCTAGAGAACTCGCTTCGAGCGATGCAGTCGTAGCTAGTCAATAGTGAAAGCGCTTGGGCAAGTTTCACTTTGTTCTGGACAATGTTTGTCGGGACTGCAATGGCCAGCGACTCATTTAAGCTTCCTGTGAAATGCGAACTATTCAAGTCCCGCAGCACAAGTGGTTTGAGAATGTTCAACTCGATCGCAAAGTGATCTTCTACATAGGTTCGTTTTAGCGTGAACTTTGGGGGCGTGATCGATCGGTTGGCTTGTCGATGTTCAAAGTCACATGAGCATGCGGCAAAGAAGGATTTGTGGAACTCAAACTCTGCAGCCTTTGGATGCCGCTGATTCAAGCCAACGACGGTAGGTACCGTCTGCTTGAATTCAACCCGTTGGCCTGCTAGTTGATCAGACTGGGCGTTGCGGTAATAGTACTCAAGCGTTGCACAATCAACACCGTCATAAAGCGCGGGTCCGATGAGTTCTTGCGCGGCGAACTGATGACTGGCTACATGTGGTTCGGGCGGATTGCCCACATCCGGTTGAGCGATTGCGATCTCGGCAACTGGTTCGTAAGAACCTGTTATTACGTCGACCTCTAACTTGCCCGAGCATTGGTAGCCCATGCAATCTTGCTGTACCATGCCCCAATCGGTAGGAGCCAGCGGGAAATGCTGGGGAAGGTCGTGGGCTCTTGCGACTGAGGCAGTCGCAACAAGTGCCAGTGCGACTCGACAAGCTAATGATTTGTAAAATTTTGCCAACAGAGTTTTCATATTATCCTCCTAGTTCGATCATCACATCGGCCGTGCAATGATAGCCGGGAGACTAGGGAGATTTGGAAGATCTTCGCAGGAGTTGCGCGATCTTCAAATCATCCAAATTCTCTCGGAGGTCCGGTATTGGTGGGTTATGTACGACATCGAAAGCGTTGACCGGCGGGGGAGAGCCGCCGATCAACGATTTCGTTTTTAGGATTGGTCATCGACTCACCATACGCTTCCGATGGAACGGATCCAGTTGGAGGCTGGAGCGAGGAGCGTTTGGCGTTGCCGTGCAAGCTTGCCCCGGCATTATTGTTTATCGAGCCGGAGAGGTTCACGCAGTCGTCAATTTCAGCAAGACGAGCCATTGTCACTCACTTAGGGTGAGGATAATACGCAATGGTCCGCACATGACGGTGAATCACCTCGAAAGATCGATGTGTGTTGTAGGATGTGCAACGCGATCGATCGCTAGTTTTGTTAGAAAGCGGAAGAATTCCATAAGACGATCCTGTGGGTCCGGTTTCTCACGAAAACAGCTACCCAGTCGATCAAGGGAGGTTGGGATGGCATTCGTAAATGACCACGCGATACAATCAAGGGAACTGAACACGACGGATCGCACTCGCGCTTGAAAAGCAATTCATGACAACTGATAACACTTCTGATTTTCTCGTAGTTGGCGGCGGCATCGTTGGCTTGGCTACCGCTTGGCGAATCACCAATCAATTCCCTAACGCAAAGGTAATGCTGCTGGAAAAGGAAGCTCGTGTTGGTAGCCATCAGTCGGGGCGCAACTCGGGTGTGCTCCATTCAGGGATCTACTACAAGCCTGGATCGCTGAAAGCGATAACCTGCCGAGCTGGCAAGGCGGTTATGGAGCAGTTCTGTCGTGAGCACGAAGTTCGTTACGAAACTTGCGGAAAGATCATTGTCGCTGTAGATGAATCCGAAGTACCTCGATTGGAGCAAATTCAGCAGAGGGGAATAGAAAATGGGGTCGTATCGCACTGGTTGGACGCAGCCGGAATTCGCAAATTGGAACCGCATTCAGCCGGCGTGCGGGCTCTGCATGTTCCCGAGGCAGGCATCGTGGATTATCCCGGAGTATGCGATAAACTGGCTGAGCTGCTGGTGGCAAGTGGTCACTCGGTAAGGTTACACCAAGAAGTAACAGCCGTCCGCGCTGACGCACAGCATGTGACGGTCAGCTGTGGAAACGAACAATTCACCACGGGTTTCTTAGTGACCTGCGGCGGCCTGTACAGCGATCGGTTGGTGCGGATGAGCGGGTTGAAACCCCCTGCGCAGATTGTTCCGTTCCGCGGCGAGTACTATGAAATAAAATCGGAGCGCCGTCATCTGTGTCGCAATCTGATCTATCCAGTTCCTGATCCGAAGTTTCCGTTCCTCGGAGTTCACTTTACTCGAATGATTGGTGGCGAGGTTGAATGCGGGCCGAACGCGGTTTTGGCTTTGGCTAGGGAAGGTTACTCTTGGGGCACGGTACGTGTAGGGGATCTGGCGGAATCGTTAAGCTACGGCGGGTTCCTGAAGCTGGCCACTCGTCACTGGAAAATGGGAGTCGGCGAAATCAAGCGGTCGCTATTCAAGTCGGCATTTGTAAAAGCTCTTCAGCGGTTGTTGCCTGAAATTCGTTCAGAGGATTTGACCCCCTGCCGAGCCGGCGTCCGAGCTCAGGCGCTGGCCCCTGACGGCTCCATAATCGATGATTTCCTGTGGGTAACAGCTCCCCGAATGGTCCATGTCTGCAACGCTCCGAGCCCTGCGGCAACAGCAGCCTTGGAAATCGGACGCATAATTGCCGAACGAGTAGGAATTACCTTGGCTGAAGCGTAGCTTGGGACCATTTGTCCCGAGCGTTTATCTTCGCTTCCATTAGAAATGCGTCAAGAATTACTTAGAAATGCGAATACAACCTGGACGGGACAAATGGTCCCATCCTACTAACCAACGTGCTAGAATTGCTTAAGCAGGCCCTGATTCGATATTTCGGGCGTATATTCCAGTCAAAGGACGCTTTCATGAACTTGTTTCGCCGATTTCCGGTAACCCTGATGATTCCGGTAACCCTTTTGGGCGCCATGCTTTCGTTTTATTCCCAGCAGACGATCGTTTGCGGTCAAGATACGGCCACATCCACTAAACCACCAAAAAAAGACGATCTGAAATTTGTTCGCGTCTCGAAATTAGAAAAGACGCCACTCGCTTTGCAAACCGCAGTTGTTAAATACAAATCCGATTCGAAGGAAACCGAAGGGGTCGAAGTAACCTTGATCGGGGCCGTCCACATCGCGGAAAAATCGTACTATCAAGACTTGAACAAGTTATTTACCGAATACGATGCGCTGCTCTATGAAATGGTCTCGGATCCAAATAAAGGCGTTCCTGCTCCCAACGAACGCGGTTCCAGCCCCATTAGTTCAGTCCAGGTCGGCATGAAAGATATGCTCGAACTGACTTTTCAGTTGGACGAAGTTGACTACAAAGCCAAAAATTTCGTTCACGCCGACATGAGCCCCGAAGAGTTTTTCGACAGCATGAACAAACGCAAGGAGGGAGTTTTCAAGATGTTCCTCCGATCGGTTGGATCTGGACTCGCAATGCAAGGAGCTGGTAAGTCGAATGATCTCGATGTCATAACGGCCCTGATGTCGGAAAAACGCTCGCAAGGTTTAAAGCTTGCGATGGCCGAACAGTTTGAAATGATGGACGGTCAAATGGCGGCTCTCCAAGGTGAGGATGGTCGCAGCACACTGATTACTGAACGCAATGCCAAAGCCTTTAAAGTGCTCGGCCAGCAGATCAAAGCAGGCAAGAAGAAGATTGGTATTTTTTATGGTGCTGGTCACTTGGAAGATATGCACCAGCGGTTGATTGACGAGTACCGCATGCAGCCCGTTGAAACCAAGTGGATGGACGCTTGGGATCTGAAGCAATAGTTGCTATCGATTGCCTGGTTCGTTCAACTCTTTAGATCATGAAGAACATTTCACCGTCGACTTCACTGAACGACTCGCCGTGCATGCAGTGGGGGCAGCGATCATCGCCTAATTGCTGATAAGCCCAACTGACGGCACCCATGGTGGCCGACCAGAGTTGCTGGTTTTCTCGGAAGACTTGGTTTGGCCCGACTTGTTCTACAATGCCAACCGCATTTAAGGCTGTGAAAACGTCGTCGCGAATGCCCGTCAATGCGACTTTTATTCCGTAGGCTTGCACGCGATCGAGAAAACTACCGAGCTTGTGCAAGCAGACTGCGTCCAAGTTACGAACATGCTTGAGCCGCAACAAGACAACTTTTACGTTCGAGGTTGCTACTCGTAAGTCAGTTCCAGAGGTCGTTGGTTTGATGTCGTTTTCGATCCGTTCGAGCAACTCTTCAAAGTCAGGCGACGAACCGAAGAATAGTTCGCCTTCAAAGTTGTAAACGCGAACAAAACTGCAAAGTGGATCGTTGGGCATTCGCTCCCGAATCAGTCGTTGCCGAGTGACAACTAACTCCGTCATATGCACCTTCGCCGCCCTCGGAACGTAGAACAAAAACGACAGTAAAACGCCGATCAAAATGCAGTATTCGATCGACACGAACACAGCCGCCAGCGCGGTCGCAAGAACGATGATCGCGTCAAATCGCGTGGCACGAATGTGATAGAGCAAATCTGGCAAATCGATCATTCGCGTTGCCGTCAACAGCAGCACACCGGCGAGTGCGGCTTTAGGAATGAATTGGGCGAGCGGTGCCAGTCCGATAATCGTAAGCGCCACCATTGCCGCGCAGATAACTCCAGACCACTGTGTCACCGCCCCAGCTTGAAAGTTGATGTACGAACGAGTGAGTGAACCTGAGCCTGGGAAGCAATGGAAGAAGCTTCCCGCCATGTTGGCGACACCTTCACTCAAACACTGCTGGTTGATGTCGAGTTTCTGGCGGCTTCGGGCTGCCAAGCTTTTTGACATCGCAATCGCTTCCAACATGCCGAGTAGGGCGATCGCGGTCGCGCTTCCAGCCAAACTGCGAATCAATTCGAAATCCCATAGCGGAACACCGAAACTCGGCAATTTAGGTGGCACTTTGTCGACCAGTTTCACCCCCAGAGAACTGAGATTGAACCACCACACGACGAACCCAGAGACAATGATCGCCATCAACAAATCGGGCAGAATGATCTTAAACTTGCGATTGATACTACGAAGCCCTAGAGTGACCGAAATCGTGCCGACAGCGATCGCAAGCGCCATCCAGTTGACACTACCGCCTTCGGTCATGGTCAACCAAAAGCGTTGCAAAAAATGAGCATGTTCCAATCCCTTGGGTTGAGAAAGTCCGAGTGCATTTTTAAGTTGATCGAGAATCAGAAGTACTGATGCCCCAGCCGTAAAGCCCACGATGACCGCGTGGGAAATATAGCGCGAGAGATCGCCTAATCGCATGAGAGCAATCGCCGTCTGAATGCCTCCGACGAGAAAAGCCATTAGAACGGCCGCTTCGATCCATCGTTCTTTGAGAATCGCCACCGGCACAACACTCAAAGCGCTCAGCATAGCCAGCGAAATGACGTTGGTGGGTCCATTTATCAATTGCTTAGAGGAAGCGAGCAGTGAACCGACGACGGTCATCACGATCGCGGTATACAGCCCATATTCGGCGGGCATGTTGAAGATCATCGCATACGCAATCGCCTGCGGAACCGCAACGGCAGCGACTGTCGTGCCAGCGAAAAGATCTCTCCGGAAGGTATCCCACGAATAACCGCTGAGCGACTCGAAGGCAGGTACGTAGCGATATATTATTTTAAGCATGGGACGAGCCGCAGGTAGCAATCCCCTTCCGGAAGTCGAATCAGGATTGCTACGCATTTGCGTAAAGCACAATATAGCTCAGCCACCTCAAGGAGAAACTACCGTTCGCGGAAATGGTCATCAGTGTGAAATTGCTTGTAGCGATTATCCCACCAATGCCGCCTATCCGGCTCAAAGCGCCTGTGGCAAGGCGACAAATGAACTCGAGAAGTGTAATATCTGAGCAGCCTTACTCGGACGTGAGTCTTAAAAGCAGGCTATTTTCGAAACAGGATTCTTGAATTCGACCAGGTCTTACATGAAACAAGTGATTGCCATCGTTCGACCGTATCTGGCAGAGCGAGTGATCGAGAATCTGCGACTCGCTCCGCTTGAAGCGCTGTCCGTTCGCGAAGTTCAGGGCTTCGGTCGACAAAAGAATTATTTAGCCGATTACAGCGACAGTGAATACGGTCTGGCATTTCTTCCAAAAGTCGAAATCACCATGTGGGTTGAAGATCAACGGGTAGAAGAAGTCATTAAACGGGTGGTCGAAGTCTCTCGAAGCGGTCGCATGGGGGATGGCAAAATTATGGTCATGCCCATCGCCGGCTTCGTCGACGCCATGCACCCGCGCGATGATCTTTAGGGGCCTAACTTTCCAGCTCACCATCAGCACCTTATCTTTTCTTCATCGCTCTCAATTTGCACATAATTTTTGGGTTC
>JANNNN010000672.1:0-1876 GCA_031398555.1 Planctomycetia bacterium
GGTTCCGTCATGCCGTTAACAAGATCTACGAACAGTTCATTGATGCCGATCTGTCCTTGCCGCTCGACACGACGGCGTTTTTCTTTTAGTCTGGGCAATAGCTCGCGCAGATCAACATGTCCAAAGGGCGGCTCTCCAGTAACCAGCTTCGTAAGCACCGCTCCAAGTGAATAAATGTCCGATTGCAATGTGGCAGCGTTGACATCGTTTCCCAACAGCCGTTCGGGCGCGGTGTACGCTAGATCACTAGGCAAAAACACCTGACGTGTTACCATTTTAGAGCTGGAAGAATCCTCGGCTTTGGCAACAACCAAGTCGGATAGCACGAACATATTCTTCGAGTCGTTGACCAGAATGTTGGTGGGCTTGATATTGCGATGGACGATACCTTCGCGCTCGAGCACATATAGCGACTGCGATATGCCATGTGCAACACGCCATGCGTCTTTCCACTCCAAACAACCATTGATGCCATACTTCTGAATTCGATCCTCGAGTGAGCCACCGGGTAACCACTCCATTGCCACCCAGCAGTAACTGCTCTTCCGGCCTGCGCGGACTAATTTCACCAAGCATGGATCTCGAACTTCTTGGAGTATTCCCATAGCTCGTTTGAAACGTGCTTCATCTTCCTCAGACGCTTCATCCGTCGGAAGAACTTTGATGGCAACGGCTAATTCGTTTTCGGTATCCTCAGCCATAAAGACAAGATTTCGGCCAGTGTTGTTGACTAACTTCTTCAACACAAAACGATCAAACGTCTTCTTAGCCAGCAACTTCTCAGCTAACTTGTTGAGCGCATTGACAGGGGGTCGTGCAGCTTGCATCTGAGTCGGCGCGTCCAGCGGCGAGTCCGAGACCACCTTGAACTTCGTTTGTCCAGCTTGGAAAAGCTGGCCTGAACTGAGTTCCTTAGGGTCGGCAATCTTTTTACGATCCACCAACGTTCCGCTTGAGCTACCCAAGTCGGTCAAAGTCGGTACTCCGCTGACCAAAGCGAGGGCACAGTGCACTCGAGACATCGCAGCGTCTTCGATTTTCGTATCGCTGGTAGAACCTCTACCAATCTTCAGATCCATCCCTTCATCGATTCGCAAGCGTTTCTTTTCGCCGGTAGGATCCGTATACTCAATAAACCAAGTCAAGGTTGTACTCCAGGGTTTTCGCTTGGGAGGTGATTGCAAGTTAATAAGTGCACATGCGGGCGAGGACGCCGGCGAGGACGCCCGCGGTCCATTGAGAAACACCTGCGATTTTTTTAACGCGTTCGTTCCCGCCCGCCTGCCGAACGCGATGGGGTGGTTGAAAGGAGTTTCGCGTTTAGTGAGCGGTGTCATTTTCAGGATGGTTTTCCGGAGTAGAGGCATCGCCTTTCGCCCCTTGGGTCTGTACTGCTAAAACGGCTGACTGACGCGATTCTCCTTCGGCAACTACTCGAGCAACTAGTTCAGTCGTTGATGCTTTGACGCCATCTTTGGCAGGAAAACGATCTGCGTACTTCTGAACAATATCCAGCAGCTTCTGGAAGTCAGCGTCGGTGATGGCCGGCTTTTGTTGGATTGCTTCAGCAGCAAAGAATGCGGCCTGATCCAAGTCACCACTTTCGGCAAGCTTGATCGCTACATCTTGTTGATCAAGACGACCTTGCGTTAACTCGCGTTGCAAAGCAACGAGTTGTTTCAGTCGATCGTTTTCATTTTGAAGCTCGAAGATCTGGGTTGTCTGTGAAAAATATCGTGCCATCACGACGCCAACTAGCAACAACAACATCAGGGCTGCGCTTCCCGAAACGCTAGCGGCCAGAAGGTGTCTTCGCAATTGATACTCGAAACTCGCAAAAACGCTTGGGGGACGAGCCTTGACGGGTTTTCCTTCG
>JANNNN010000291.1:0-2820 GCA_031398555.1 Planctomycetia bacterium
CTTGATCACGTGATGATCTTCGCGCGCGACAAAGGGGCTTAGCTCGCCACCGGAAACGTCCAGCCGCAGTTCTGCCTCTCGCTTTGCTTCATCTGGTCCATGGCAAGCGAAGCAGCGGTCGGATAAAAGCGGTCGGATATCCCTGTTATACGAAACAGCTTCTTCCTCAGCGGCGGCTTGCAAGCAGACCAGAGCGACGATCACTGAAAATCCCAAAGTACTGGCTAATGATCGCATCATTTCCCCTTGCATTTAGAGCGATCGAGTATCGCAAGTTTCGACCGGCTGGCCGGAAATCTCCTGCCGCCGGAAAGTAATTCTACTTGACAGAGCGGATCGCGACAACGAATGTTGCTCGCAACTTTGTAAGTGCGGTCGGACTCGAGCCAAATTGGGCGTAAACGTAGGGTGTGTGGAGTGTTCGTCCTTTACTGTGCTAGCCGGCTTAAACCAACATTTATGCAGAAGGCCAAGGTTCGCGCCGAAGTAGCGAAGCGAACATGTAACACACCGCGAGCGATACTGCTTGCTGGGAGGTGTGTTGCGCGGTTAACTTTTGTGATCGTTAATTTCTTTAGTCAGTTGCGATTTCTGCTGAGAGATGGGAGTCCGCAGCCCAACCGCTCCACACACCCTACGAAACAATAAGAAAAACAACAATTGAGGACAATTGTGCGACACTCATCTTGGGCGGTATTTGGCTTGGATTTTTCTAGGCTGCTTGGCTGTGTGCTCGACGTGGAAAACTCGGATCGATCGAAAAACTTCGGGTACATTGGTGGCCTGAATCAAACCAACCAATTCCCCCTGTTGATCCAAGGCCGCATAGCGTGTTTGTTCAAGGACTTGGTCGAAGGTCAGTTGAGCTCCATTGCGAAGTTCAAAAGCTTGCTCATCCGTCAGCGTCACTGTATGCCAGTCTTGAATAAGCCGCTGGGCTGGAAACAATCGCTGTGCGACTTCGATACGATTGTAAAGATCACGCGCGACTACACAATCGCTAAGTCCGAATGAACCTACCCGCGTCCGTGTTAGCTCCGTCATGATGGCTGAAGTTCCTAAGCCTGCTGCGACATCACGTCCGATGGATCGTACATAAGTTCCACTACCGCAATCGATGTTTACCTTGATGAACGGATAGTCGTAGGCGACCAGCTCCAGGTTGAAGATCTCAACCTCGCGTGATGCCAAATCGAATTCGACTCCCTTGCGGGCCATTTTATAGGCGCGCCGACCGTCTACGACTAGCGCCGAGAAATTGGGGGGCACCTGCTGAACTCGTCCTTGCCATTTGCTCAACTCTACAAGTACCTGCTCTTCCGTCGGCAGGGCATCTGCATCTTGTTCGACGACAGTGACTTCACCCGTGACATCCAGCGTATCGCTGCTTTTGCCGAGCTCGAAAGTTGCCGAATAACTTTTGTTCAGCTCGTGAGAAAATTCGACCAAACGGGTCGCTGATCCGATGGCCATCAGTAGGACGCCGGTTGCCATCGGATCCAACGTGCCGGTATGACCGACTCGCTCTTGCCCAACCAACCGTTGAATTCGATCTACGACAACGCGGCTCGAACAACCGGCCGGTTTGTTGATCGGCAAAACTCCAATCAAGGGCATCCAGTTCAACTCTCGCAAAGAATGTTTAAAAACCGTCGTGGCTAAGGTAAGGTTTTACCATACTTGAAGATTGTTTCTACGCCTGCAGAACCACCACTTGGTTCCAAGTCTTTGCCTTGGAACTCACTAGCCTTCAAGGACTTTTCGCAGAGAATTTTTAAGACATGTCAGGCTAAAGGGTTTTTGCAGGGGGTGTAGTTGTATCGCTATGAACTTACATTTTGTCTACAACATGAATTCGTTTAACCGGTAGCCAGCGGCGACGAGAACCTGCCAGTTAAGTTAACCCTGTTTCGCTTCGCAATACGGTAATCAATACAACGTCAGCATAAGTGTCGGGTGCTTGCGACGGCGCTGGAGACTGCTGACTTAATGGCAATACTCTGACTTAGCTTCGTTTTCAGAGCTGGTCCTCATTGATAACGGGAGTACGAGGCTCCTGCCGAGCCCCTCCTGGCGCACAAAGCAGACTTTAATGTAATTGTAAACGTGAACTGGTCACGCGCAGGCTTCCTTGTAGAACTAGAGGACGTCCTCAGGTACAGTTTCGTCGAACTTGCAATCGAGATGTGCTCGGCAGGAGCCTCGTTCTCCCGATGTATTGTTCGCTACAGTACAAGCAATGCTCTGTGAACGGCTCTCTGGGTATTGAGTCAAATCCGCACGCAGTGTGCGATTTTCGCAATCCCCGCTTACTCGGGGTTCGCGATCACCGCGGGGAACTTAAAAAAACAAGCGATCAATCCAGCCGCTGATTACGACCAAACAGCAAGGAATACTGCGAGTCGCGGCGAGCCTTGCAGAATCGCAACAGAATTTTTACAGAATGCAAAATCATAAATGCGTTAAGTTACGAACGCAATTACGGAATTACACTGAGTCTTACCTTGGTCGGATGAGTCGGCGATCGCAGGATACGATGTGTCGCTTTTTGGAAATCCTCAGGCTTGGCGAGGTAAATATTCGGAATGAATTTTTGTGGATTACGATCGACCAAGGGGAACCACGTGCTTTGGATCTGGATCATGATTCGGTGCCCTTTCTTAAATCGGTGGAGCACGTCTAGCAGTTCAACGTTGACCTTCGTTGGTTGATCGGGAGTGAAAGCCGTTGGGAATTCAAACGAATCACGAAACCGTCCACGGATCACTTCACTGCGAATCATCATCTGGTAATTTGGCAAAGTCGCTGGTTCGGTTCCAT
>JANNNN010000318.1:0-1076 GCA_031398555.1 Planctomycetia bacterium
CCGCGAGATCGCTTCGCTTGGTCGCAGCGCCCGGATGGATTCGAAATTGAAAGTGCGTCAACCGCTGTTGCGAGTCGAAGTTAGCTTGGCCAGCGACGAGCACATCGCGTGGTTACGCGAGCATGACGCGATTGTTCGTGAAGAGTTGAATGTGAAAGAGATTGCTTACAACGCTGGCAACAGCCCATTCATCGAGTACAAAATCCTACCGGACTTGAAACGGCTCGGACCACGTATCGGAAAACTACTTCCGAAATTAAAGAATGCCCTCGGAGCGGCCGATGGGGCGAAACTGCTTAACGAACTGCAAACCTCAGGCAAAATTAAGCTCGACGTCGACGGCACCGAACTGCAACTGGATAATGAAGATATCCAGGTGCGGTTGCAGGCTAAAGCCGGTTGGACAGCGGCTCAGGGCAAGCAATGTGTAGTGGTCTTATCGACTGAGCTTACTCCTGAGTTGATTGACGAAGGAATTGCTCGCGATTTGGTTCGCTTGGTTCAAGATTGTCGAAAGCAGCGACAGTGTCAGTTCACTGCGCGCATTAAAATTTACGTGGTTTGCACAAATCAGGAATTAATTGTCGCTTTCAATGGAAATCTCGATTACATTACGACCGAGACTTTGGCAGTCGAAATCGTGTTCGAGATGCCACCTTCGAATATTGACATGCAAACGTTTGAAATTGGTGAACATACGTTACAGCTAGGGATCGAAGTCATTTAGGCGGTGCAACATGTCCGAGTTTCCGATCGCGGTACTAATTTCAGGCGGTGGCACAACGCTCAAGAACCTGATCGAGTGGCAGCGGCTTGGCGAACTGGGCGTTGAGTTTGCTTTGGTAATTAGTAGCAGCGCCACCGCCAAGGGGCTTGATTTTGCGAGAGAGGCCTCTATCCCATATGAAGTCGTTTCTCGCAAATGTTTTCCGGACAGTGACACACACTCCGAAGCGGTCTTTGGACTCTGTCGCAAGCACAATGTTAAATTGGTTGTGATGGGCGGCTATCTAGAATTTCTAAAGATACCTGTCGATTTTGAGAATCGAGTCACTAACATTCACCCGTCGCTGATA
>JANNNN010000335.1:0-9098 GCA_031398555.1 Planctomycetia bacterium
GCCGTCGGCCTGCACCCGCGGCGGCTCGGCGATACGTACCAGCATCACATCGCGAGTGCTAAGTACTAGATTCAAACCGAAAATAGCGATTGATGCTAGGGTGAGAATGCCCATACTGAGTTCGACCGGGAATGAAAGGCCATCGCTCGCTTCGGAACAGGTCCAAACGATATTGAAGGCTTGGTGCCAGTCATAGTCAAATTCACGATAGTCATTGAAGGCATACACCAGTAGCAAGGGGCCCATGTGCATGGCAAGCAAACAAACGGCCATCAGTGCCACCGACCCCAACATGCGGGCAGGCAAGTGCTTAGCGACAGCCAGCATCAGCAATCGATTAATGCCAACGTAGATCGTCAAATAGCACAGAAGCAGGTAACCAACGTACTGAATACTCGTCCGTCCCATACTCATTTGCATGCTAAGGGAATAATACAATTCGGTGATGCACATCGTGGCTACCAACGCGGCAAACAGGCAAACGAGAAAAACGTAACCCATGCCGGCGCCAGGATAGAACCAAGTCAAAAACACTCGACCGGCAAAAGTTGTGGGAAGCGTTCGTCGTGCGCGCGGTGATATGATCCCAAGTTCTCCGGTCATCAACGAGCCGATGAACATGCACACGATGAAGGATCCTATGAGAAACACAAAGGCAATTTCTTCTTCACGACTGGCGACCACGGCAAACGTAGACCAAAACAAGATCAAGCTTACGAGCAGCAGGACTCGCTTTCGCAGTGGCGTCGAGTGATTTTCACTAGGGAAATCGATAGCGGCCGCCGCAGAACGAAGGACTAAATCCAAGGCAACGCAGACGACCGTGGCAAACCCGAAAACACCTACATAAAACTCTCTGGGCATGTTGGACATTTCAACCATCACACCGCTTACAATGCCGCTCGTCCATGCAAAAAAACCAATAATGAGACCGATGAGCAGCAAGACAGTTGCTCCGGCTTGCAAAATTCTCGCTCGTGAAACGGCTGCCAATAGCAGCGCGAGCGCCGTTTCGGCAACTGAAAATGTGACCGTCAGCCCCAACGTCAACAGAATCGAATCCAAGCTTACGCCTCGCAGTAAATAAGTCAGCACGATGCAAGGTGTAAGGGCTGAGAGGTACAGCAACGTTTGCAGCAAGGAAGACATCATCTTGCCCAAAACAATTTGCCAAGCGGAGAGGGCTGAAATACTAAGCAGCTCAAACGTACTGTCTTCGGTCTCTGTGGTTAGCGACCGAAAGGCGCTGAAGGGGATGATGATCATCAGCGGAAATTGCAAAATGCAAAAGAAGCCGGTCAACAGTTGAACGCCCCCTGGTGAGTAATAGATCTTGGGCACCATCAGCGAAATGGCGATCAACGTCCAGCTGACCGCGGCGATCAGTGTCAGGCCGAAGGCGATTGTGAACTGCTTGCTTTTAAGCGACTGACGGACTTCTTTGACAACAATTGGATTGATGCGTTCGGTCCCCCACAACCACAATCGCTCCCAGCCTTTTTCTGGAATCTGGCAAATGCGATGTGTGCTTTCGCCTTCGAGAGCGCTGCCGAGTAGCGGAGGTTCGCCGCTGAGTGAAATTTGGCTCATTGCACCGCCCCTGTCGTGATTTGCAAAAACACATCTTCTAGTGAACGGCTCTCGGTACCATACTCAAGAACCGGAAAGCCCGCCGTGACGATGGAGCTCACTAACTGCACCTGCTCAGCTTCGTCGGTTGTCGCGAATTGAAAACGAACAGTTCTGTCGGAGGCTTGTATCTTCAGTACATTTGGCTTCGACTGCAGCCACTTGCCGAGTTCCTCTCCGCGATCCATCAGCTGAATCACCACGTCGATATGAGGTCGCAGACGAGCTTTGATCTCGGCGACTGTACCAGTCACTAACATTTGTCCGCGTTCGACGATTCCGATCGCGTCGCACATCTCGCCCAACTCAGTGAGAATGTGCGATGAAACCAACAGACTTTTACCTTCTGCGGCAAGACCCCGAATCATGTGACGCAATTCGATACGAGCGCGTGGGTCGAGGCCGTTGGCGGGTTCGTCGAGAATGAGCACGGCTGGATCGTGAATCATCGCTCGACCTAAGCACAAGCGTTGACGCATTCCTTTAGAAAGCCCGCGAATGGATTTCTCAGCGATCTTATCCAGTCCCGTGTACGCCAAGGTGTGACGCAGGGCTTTGGTCCGCTCTCGACCGACCAGACCGTAAGATCGCGCGAAGAAGTCGAGATACTCGACGCAATTCATGTTGGGATACGTTCCAAAATTATCAGGCATGAAACCCAGTCGCTTCCGAACTCGATCGGGGTCGTTGATGACTGAAAACCCGTCAACCAGCGTATCGCCGTAATCAGGCAGATCTAACGTTGCCAAGATTCGCATACTGGTCGTTTTACCAGCCCCGTTAGGTCCGATGAAGCCGAAGACTTGCCCGGCTTCGACTTCGAAAGAAACATCATTCACCGCGCGAGTTTTTCCAAAGAAGCGAAACAGGCGTCGCAATTGGATCATCGGATGACCGGTCGCAGCTACCATGGATCGACTCCAATCACTAGATTTACGTTGTCCGATTGAATTCCTTTGAGCGGAATTTCCAGCGCATCGAATTCTGGAACCAAGGTTGCGAATTCATGAGGCTGCAAAGCAAGATTATCGCTTAAGTAACGTTTGAACGATTCGTTGATGATCTCGGAAGCTTGCACGTAGTAAGTGCGCGCGTAACGACGCGGGTTTCCAAAATTCAGAAGGCTGTCGCTGCCACCATCAAGTTCAGGAGGGATTTTCGGTTTAAAATCAGCACCAATTCTTGATACAACAACTCGAACCGAATCAAGATCCTGAACTTCTGGTTCACGGGATGTGTTTGGACCAAGGTCGACTTCGACGTAGTAATCATCCTTATCACCTCGCAATACTACCAAGGGTAGCTTGATGGCGGTCAGATTCTTTACGACCAGCATGCCGGCACCATTTCGTTCAGTCGAAATCGGTATCATGCTAGGGTCCACTTTGTGACCGACAAGTAATTGCTGATGTTGACGAGGTTTAAGCCAACTGTTCCAAGTTTGCTTTTTTCCAAAAGATGCAGTGCCGTCAAGATTGCGGCGCGGATCAGGCATACCGCTGTAGTTGGCAGCATCATCGGGGCCAACTGGGCGTACATAAGTATCTGCGCCGAACTGCAATCCCTCGCGTGGTGGCGAGCCGCTGAAGTAATTTTGACGTGACCAAGCAAAGGCTACTTGGGCAGGCCCATCGAAGGTAGTCACGCTATGAGTTCGAACATGTGTATCAAATCCTTCATGTAACACGCCATACAAAACAATTGCCACTGTCGCTACAAAAGATAACGTGGGAACAAGAAAGATCATAAGGCTGCGTCGCTGAATACGACCAGTGAATATCAAGAGACCGGGACCAAGTAAGGCGCCGAAGAGGGCGACGATTACACAAAATGCCCACACCGGTGGCTTGCCCACCTCGAGTATTAGGTTTTGCCAAAACCAACTTCCATCATTGTTCCTAGACGTCAGCGTACCTACCGATTGATTCGTATTTGAACTTACAATCACGCTAATTTGATTTTCTAGCAATTCATCAAGTCTTCTATTACAAATGATAACCTTGCCTCGACCGTAGTTGCGTTCGAGCAATTTGTCTGTACTCAGCGAGTTCATAAGTCTTGAACGCCCCAAAGCGAGCTGCCAAAGCGAAACATCGTCGAAACCGAGCGCCGTCATCGCGCCGTAAATATTGTCGCGGTGGCTTCCAATGCCGGTTTCAAGGATCGTATCTGCCAGCAAAGCCGCATCATATATTGCACCGTCCCTTTCTATCGCTTGCGGCTTAGAACTAGCAGGCGAGTTGGTTTGATTAGTGCTAGAGCCCGTATTCAGTCCCTGCTCGGGATCGATGATCCACCAAGCTGGAGCGGTCTCGTTAATGGATTTCCAAGACGCGAGTTCGGCATTGCCACCTGGTCCGCTTAACAACCGATTTACGCTCAGCATCGTTGCGGTTGTGTTCACTTTACAAATTAAGAGTTTTCCACCGGAGCTGATGTACGTCCGCAGAGCGGCGGCAACATGCGGTTGCTTTTCGTTGATTTCAGCGACCGCATCAACAGAGGCAATCCAGACTGGATAGGGAAAGTAGTGGCGCCAATCGCCACTTGCTTCGTCGACCGGGATTATGAGATTGTTGTTTAAAACAGTCCCGGCGACGGCACCTCCAGCGGCCTGTGCGGCCGTCTTTTGCGCGTCCAGGTAGTTCGAAATAGCCTTTAAGTTTCGTGTTTCGTCTTTGGGATCAACCGTCGTAGCCATCAATCCTGCCACCGACATCAAATTTCCTGACTGATTGAAGTTGTAGGACCAGTGATAGTCTTGTTGATTGCTGTTGTTTCTGTTTTTACGTTTGTCTTCAATGTCACGCCCTTCTTCGAAAACGCCGACATCCCAAGAAAATTGACTTTCGCTGGCCGGAAATGGAATTTCAACTTCGGTTTTAGTCATCCCTTCAGCAAGCTCAACGTTGTATCGGTAGGCAATATTGTCAGCTGCTTGTCCATAGTTGTGCGTGTACAAAATGACTGTCAATTTACGATCCACCTTGCTTGGGCCTGTGGAATCGGTGATATCGACTTTGACAACACCCAGCGTCATCGAAGGGGCCATCGCGAGTGTGTACTTCACGCTTAACGGCGTACGACCGCCAAAGCCGCGCGTCGCAAATGCACCTCCGGGAGCATACTGCGCAGCAACCGGAGTACTTAAAACCAGTATCAACCCAACCACCAACGCAATTTCTTGCAGGCGAGTTCCATGCCGGAGCTTCAATGCGATACGATGCATGACAAATACTCTCGTGATCTACAACAGGGAGGTTCAGCAACGATACGTTTCTTAAATATTCTCAGACGGAGAAGGTGGGATGAGTTGTTCCGGCAACCGCCCGTCTGCAAATGGGCTTGATGTCACCGTTGACTCACCGAGGTTCTTTTCAACAAAACCCAACAGATAGGAAACCAGAAAGCTTGTTCCAGAAAAGAACGCAAACAAAAAAATAAACACGCAAGTAAATACTAGCGACGCGGCTAAGGCTTGTCCTTGATCGGCTGCTTGAATAATACCAAGGGCAATGGCGACGACGGTAATGGCTACGAACAACCAAATCATCCGCACTCTTGGCAGAAACGGTTGGGGCACATCCTCTTCGAATGACATGGTTGTCGAGTCCCTCGATTTGAAACGCTAAAACGCAAACTGAATTTGAAGTATTATGACTGGCTAGTTTCTCGCGACTCAAGTGGATCGCGAATTCCGGCCCATCCGTAAGGAGTTGATTGTATGCCATCTATTCGCTGCCGACGTGAGAATTCTTGCTCGACCAGAAAAACTCTATTCTCAAAACTCCTAAACGTATTTGCGCTATTCGCTGGCCTAGCCAATGGGCTCTCAGGGGGCCAAGTTTTTGGGCAAGAAGGCAAACCAGCTTTGGCGCCGATAGAACGCCCCCTGGTCACTGTTTCAGACGAAGCAAAGGCAATCCACTCGCGTGGCTACATGTTTGATGGTCACAACGATCTTCCATGGGTTGTACGCACCGAGGCATCAAGATCCTTCGATAAGCTCGATATTTCAAAACCACAACCAAAAATCCATACCGATATCCCAAGACTAAAACTGGGTGGCGTTGGAGCTCAGTATTGGTCTGTTTATGTTCCCGCCGACACCGTCAAAACGGGTGCCGCGCACCAGACGACGATCGAACAGATTGAGATCGTCAAAGCCATGATCGCGCGCTACCCCGAGACTTTCGAACTGGCCTTGAACAGCGCCGACGTCAATCGAATCCGGGCGGCGGGCAAGATTGCCTCCATGATCGGTATGGAAGGCGGGCATGCCATTGAGAATTCGATCGCCAAACTTCGGAGGCTCAGTGAAATGGGTGCTCGCTACATGACACTCACTCACAGCGATACCCTTGACTGGGCAGATGCGTGCAGCGACGCCCCCAAGTCGCACGGCTTGAGCGAATTTGGTCGCGAAGTGGTCCGCGAAATGAATCGGCTCGGCATGCTGGTGGATATCTCGCACGTGTCCATCGAAACCATGCAAGCGGCCATGGATACCAGTACCGCTCCGGTGATCTTCTCGCACTCCTCGGCGCGAGCTGTGGCAGATCACGTTCGCAACGTGCCCGACGAAATTCTAAAGCAGTTGCCGGCTGATGGGGGTGTGGTTATGGTCAACTTCTATTCAGGCTTCATTGTTCCCGAGTCGACTGTGAACACTCGCAACATGTTCGAACGCAGACGAGCTCTTCAAGCCAAGTACGGTAACGACAAGGATGCAGTTCGAAAAGAGATGGATGCTTACGAACTTCAAAATCCGGTCTTTCCAGGATCGGTGCATCACGTGGCCGACCACATCGATCACATCGTCAAAGTCGCCGGTATTGATTACGTCGGCATCGGCAGCGACTTTGATGGAATCAGTACCGTTCCCAAGCAGCTTGAGGATGTATCGATGTATCCTGTGCTAACTCAAGTTCTACTTGACCGGGGCTACAAGGAAGCTGATATTCACAAAGTGATGAGTGGCAATATCATGCGAGTCATGAAGCAAGCCGAAATTGAAGCCAAACGGCTGGCGAAGTGATTTACAGCTTTGTGGCAGATGCTGCTAGCATCCGCTCCGACGCTGGCAGCGTCGGCCACGAAAAACACGAGTCTAGAACTTGTACAACAGCAAGGCTGAGTAATTTACGTCGTTGGGTTTGCGGCCGTTAGGCGTGCTGTCATAGCGATCGAGAGCTCCCATCTTTACCGACAGGTTGCCTTTTTCATCCAGCAGATATTCCCATGACACGTCTGAGATCAAGCGGAAATTATTGAAGTTGGTCCATTCAGGAAAGTAGTCGATTTTCGCGATGATCTTGTTTCGCTTGGTAATCTGATGTTCATAATCAGCACCCAGCAAGGCTTCAGGGACCCACCGGTCATCAGGCCCGCCGAACTCACGCGATGTACCAGCACCGAAGCGAGTGGTGAGTTTCAGGTCCTTGGTATTGTAGAAGTTGTAACCTAGACCACTGTTTATGAAGTAACGAAGATCAAAGGCTTTGAACTTGTCCGCCTCTAAGCCGTTCTTGACGAACAAAGACCACGGGGATTTGCCCAAAAACCTCTCAAAGTCGGTGTAAAATAGTGTATTGTTCTGCGTCTCAAGGCCGTTGGCGCGTGTGTTATTGTGGGTCAAGCGGACATCTAACAAAGTGAAATCCGTTTTCCGCTTGAAGCGAGTCCCGGTCTGAATGCTAAACGATTCGGCGTTGCCCGATGAACCATTGATTCCAAGTTCCGCGCTGTTACTCCAGCCATCCTTGGGAATCCAAGACCATGGATTGAACCACCCCAAATTATCTGTTTTCGAAGTGGCTTCGATGGTAGCAACATCCGGAGCAAACACCGACGGCGCGCCTTCGGGAGCCAGTGGTGGAGGCGGCTCGCTATAGCCGGCAGATGGCGGAACGGATGGCAAATCAGGCGCTGCTGGGAACTGCGGCGCAGCATAGGAACGGTCTGTCAGCCACGCTTGGGCATGGAGGTCATTTGGGAGCGGGGTGCATTGGGCTGCAATAGCTAATACAAACCAAACGAATCGCTGTTGCATGGTCTTGAACCTCACGAAATTAAAAATAGAGCCTGTCTTATACTGAGAAAACTCCACTCGCTTCAATGGCAACTTTATGCGTCGTTAGTGTGGGGTTTCCTGATTCCGCGACGCTCTGCGTTGTGGTGGCTCAATACTTCTCGCTAGTCGTTGAGTGGGCGCCCGATTTACAACCTTCAACAATCTAAACTTTAGCTTAATAATTTCCAGAATCCGCTTCGGCTTAATTATGGCTTCAGGTTCGATCACTACTATTGAAACCGGATCGTGTTGGCAAATTAGGCGGTGCGATGCTTAAATCAGAGTTCATCGCGGCTGTGACGAACCGACAAGCGATTCACCCTAGTGATTTGTTCCAATTCAGCTTTAGGATCAGCCGCAGTGCGTTAGAGAGCGTCCCGCTTAGAAACATTGAACGAATAGTTGTTATTGCAGTGGTTTCGTCTTATCAGCCGGAACGCGTTAGCGTCCGGTTGTGACTGGAACCGGAGGCTAACGAGTGCCTCCCGCTCAGAAACATCGAACGAATAGTTGTTATTGCAAAGGTTTAGACTGATCAGCCGGAACGCGTTAGCGTCCGGTTGTGACTGGAACCGGAGGCTAACGCCTTCCGGCTGATCAGTCACTTATAAATTGCAGTTCACTCTTCGATTTCTAAGCAGGACCTTCTCGCTAGTAGCCGGTTTACGCCGAAGAAACCGGACGCTAGCGCGTTCCGGCTGATGAATCACGACCCTAATTCAGTGTTGGAACAGAACATTAGCAAGAATGGGACATGCGAATACGAGCTACTCCCACAGCTTTTCTCAATCCTTACTCGTCTCATCTCATCTACATCAAGGAGTATGCCATGAAGATTGCTTGTGGTTGTTTAGCCATTTCTCGGCTGAAAATGTTTACAAAGTGGTGCACACGTAAACGCCTGGCGAAACACAACCGTAGTCGAAGTTTGTTTCAGCGAAAGCTTCGGGCCGAGTTGCTTGAGTCAAGGCAACTGATGGCAGCGGACACACTCCAGCACAATGCGTTCGATTCGGAAGATGTCAATGATGATGGCCAATGCAGCCCACTGGACGCGTTGCTCGTCATCCATGAACTGAACGCCAAAGCTTCATCGGCATCTACTTCACCCGGTCGCGCTTCAGGCGGTGTGTTCACGGATGTAAACAATGATGGTCACCGATCACCGGCTGACGCATTGCAAGTAATTAACCGATTGAATCAGCGGGGACCTCACCAAGCAGGACCAAACCAGGGCACCAAAGATCCGGCTCCACCCCGAGTTGGTACTCCATCGACCAACAGCGAAGTTCGCTCCTATGATGGAATTGGAAACAATCTGAACAACACAGAACTGGGCAGCACCAACGAGCAGCTCCTCCGAGTTTCACCTGCAGCTTACGAAGATGGCGTTTCT
>JANNNN010000423.1:0-4604 GCA_031398555.1 Planctomycetia bacterium
CGCCGCTCCCGCTCGCATTTATTCCACTCCCGCTCATCCTTTGGGGAGCCATGCGTTATGGTCCGATCGGAACATCCTTCGGAATTATCGTGCTGTCGTTATGTGCGACTTTCGGGGCTGCAAGCGGAAGTGGCTTATTTACGAGATCCGCGCCGATGGAAGGGCTCGCCCTCATATGGTTGTTCATGATGACGTGCGTGATCCTCGGCTGGATGGTGTACGTGCTGGACTCCACAAAAGTCCGTGCCTTCGAAACAGCGAGACAACTTGAACGGGCACTCGAAGAGGCGTCACTGGGATTTCTGCTCGCAGATGCAGACCGGCGCATCACGCATGTAAGTGGTGACTTCACTCGTTTGACCGGCTACTCAGCAACCGAACTCCTGGGGAGGAGTTGTCGCATCCTTCAAGGTCCCGAGACCGATCCGAGCGTGGCCGATAAACTCAGGTCTTCACTAACTTGTGCGCGCGTCTTTGACGATGACATTCTCAACTATCGCAAAGATGGTACGACATTTTGGAATGGGCTGCTGATCTTCCCGATCCACGATGCGCACGGCGAATTAACCGGGTTCTTCGGCATTCAGCGGGACGTGACCGAACGAAAGTCCTCGCAAGCGGCACTCGCCCGCTCCGAAGAGCTCCTCCGCGCGAACCGGGATCGCCTTAATTTTCTTGTCTGCTCATCCCCGGTGGTGATTTACACTGCGAGCCCTGTCGGTGAGCGCCCCGCGACGTTTATTAGTGCCAACGTGCAGTCTCAACTCGGGTACGAACCACAACAATTCACCTCCGATCCAGGCTTCTGGGCGAGCCGGATTCATCCCGATGACGCGGCTTGGGTTACAGCCGATCTTACGGCGCTCTTCGAACACGGCCATCACTCCTGCGAGTACCGGTTCCAGTCGAGTACTGGCGATTACCGCTGGATGCACGACGAGATGCTACTGAAGCGGGATACCGCCGGCAACCCCACGGAGATCATCGGTTACTGGACGGACGTCACCGTCCGACACAAAGCCGTATTGTCACTCAAAGAGAGCGAAGAGAGATTGCGGGTCGCCCTAACCGCCGCGGCGGCGATTGCCTTCGTTTGGGACGCGGCTAGTGATTCTGTCGTTCGCTACTTCAGTTCGGAACCCGCCCTTCCAACCAATTCGGACGCTCCCGAACCGGTCGCGGCCGTCCTAGCCCGCGTCCTCAAGGACGATCGGTCTCGTTTTTTGGCAGGTGTCAGCGATTGTCTGGCATCAGGATCCGAGTACCGAAACAGCTATCGCATCGTTCGGCCTGATGGCACGGTTTGCTGGCTCGAAGAGTACGGAACCCTCAGCCGCGATGTCGAGGGACGCCCACTCAAACTCACAGGGATCTCAATCGATGTCACGGAGCGAAATCGTATAAAGGAAACGATGCAGCGGATCCTGGATGTTACGTCTCCTGCGACAGGGGCGGAATACTTCCGGACTTTGGTCGACTTCCTCAGCCTGAATTGTGGGGTGGAGTTCGCCTTTGCCGGACTCATCGACCCGAAAGTACCCAACTTGGTCCAAACAATTTCCGTTTCACAAAACGGGAAATCGATCGACAACTTTTCATACGAGCGCACGGACACTCCATGCGAACACATGTTTGCTCACAAAATTTGTGGTTTCCCAACTGGTATCGCACGACTTTACCCCAAAGATCGTCTCGTCGCCGAGATGGGCATTGACGGGTATCTAGGTATCCCGCTCTGGTCCGGAAGCGGGAATCCGCTTGGATTAATCGTGCTCCTCAGCAAACGGCCAATTCCACACCCAGAGCAAGCGGAGGCTATTCTTAAAGTGGTGGCAGCCAGAGGCGCATCTGAACTCGAACGCAAACTGGTCGATCGAGACCTGCGGGAGAGTGAAGAGCGATATCGGCAACTGTTCGAGTCCAACCCGCAGCCGATGTGGGTATACGATCTCGAGACGCTGGCATTCCTAGCGGTGAACAACGCCGCGATAGCGAAGTACGGTTATAGTCGGGACGAATTCCTGGCTCGAACGATCAAGGACATTCGACCCTCGGAGGACGTGGCTTCACTGTTAGTTAACGTAGCGAGCATCACCCGCGGATTGGATGAAGCCGGTGAGTGGCGGCATCTACTCAAGAACGGTCAATTAATCTGGGTGCGAATCGCGAGTCACACATTTACATTTGACGGTCGCCCAGCCGAGGTCGTAATCGCCCATGACGTGACGGAGCAGAAGCGGGCCTTGACCGCCCTCACGGAGAGCGAAGAGCGGCTGCGGTTCGCTTTGACGGCCGGCCGGATGGGCACGTTCGACTGGGACGTCTTGAGCAATAGGATCGTCTGGTCTGACTCCCATTACGAGATCTTCGGGTACCCCCCCGGGGAGCGATTCGAAGTTGAGTTCCGACACTTCGCCGACCGCCTCCATCCGGACGACCGGCCGACGGTCGAGCGAGCCGTCGGCGCGGCCATGGAACAAGGCACCCTGTACTCGAACGAGAGCCGGATCGTGCTCCCGGACGGGTCTGTCCGATGGGTGATGGGCGCCGGTGAATTCCTACACGATTCGACTGGGCGGGCGGTGCGGATGTTTGGCACGGCGATCGACATCACAGACCGGAAGCGGGCGGAGGACTCGCTGCGCGCCAGTGAGGAGCTGTTTCGCCAGGCATTCGAGTACTCGGGTGCAGGCATGGCGCTGGTGTCGCCGGACGGCCGGTTTCTGAAGGTAAACGCTTCACTGCAGTCGATCCTCGGGTACACCGAAGCCGAACTGCTGCAAACGGACTGCGTCGCGGTGACCGCCCCAGACGACCGCGAGGCGGACAAGCAGTGGGTCGAGCCAATGCTCTCCGGGCAAATGGATCGGCACTCCATGGAAAAGCGATACCTGAGGTCGGATGGCCGGGTGGTCTGGGTCCTGATGACGGTGTCGATCGTCCGGGATCACGCCGATGATTGTCCGGTGAACTTCGTAGCGCAGTTCCAGGACGTGACGGCCCGCCGATTGGCCGAGGTGGCCGTCCGGGAGAGCGAAGAGCGGCTCCGCATCTTCGTGGAAAACGCTCCGGTCGGGGTCGCGATGCTCGATCGGGAACTGCGATACATCTCCTATAGCCGCCGGTGGTTGACCGACTACGGGCTCGGCGAACAGTACCTAGTGGGCCGATCCCATTACGAGGTTTTCCCGGAAATTACAGATCGGTGGAAGGAGATTCACCGCCGATGCCTGACCGGTGTGCCAGAACTGTGCGAACAGGATCGCTTCGATCGAGGGGACGGCAGCTCGAGTTACCTCCGCTGGGAGATTCAACCCTGGTACGACGCAGCCGGTGCGGTTGGCGGATTGGTTTTCTTTACCGAGCTGATCACCGACCGTGTTAAATCCGAAGAGCAAGTCAAGGCTTCTCTGCGGGAGAAGGAGTCCCTGCTGAAAGAGGTCCACCATCGCGTGAAGAACAATCTTCAGATCATCACCAGTCTTCTGAATCTTCAAGCCGAGACCGTTCAGGATCCGACCACCTTGAAATTGCTTCGCGAGAGCCAAAACCGGGTGCGGTCGATGGCTCTGGTTCACGAAACGCTTTACCGGTCTGGGGACTTAGGGTGGATTGATTTGGGTACATATGTCGACGCCATCTGTAGCTACTTGTCGCGAGCCTACGGGATCGACAATTACCGCATTCGCATCGAGGTCCATGTGGACGACGTTTCCCTGGATTTGGACCGTGCGATTCCATGTGGACTAATCATCAATGAACTGGTCAGCAACGCTCTGAAGTACGCGTTCCCGGAAAACCGTTCCGGTCGGATCACAGTTCGATTGACCTCGAATTCCGATCAAGACTATACTCTCGTTGTTGAAGACGACGGGGTTGGCCTCCCGCCAGACCTCGACTTGGGCAAAATTAAGTCTCTGGGTTTGCAATTGGTCAACGATCTGGTCCGACAATTGACTGGTTCGATCGTGATAGAGACAGCCCCTCGGGCACGATTTTTCATCCGCTTCCCTGCTAGTTTTCCACAATCGCAACGGCCATGATGCCCGCTATCCGAATTCTCGTGGTCGAAGATGAAACTGTAGTCGCGCGGGACCTCCAGACCCGATTGACTCGGCTCGGGTACACAGTCGTCGATACGACGGCCCGCGGCGATTCCGCGATCGTCCTGGCCGAACAACACAACCCGGACTTGGTGCTGATGGACATCCGCCTCCAGGGGGAAATCAACGGAATCACCGCTGCCGATGTGATCCGTTGCCGCTACCACCTGCCGGTCGTGTATCTGACAGCACACGCAGACGAGCTGACCATCGATCGGGCTCGCGCGACCGAACCGTACGGGTACATCCTGAAACCTTTCGACGAACGCGAATTGCGAATCGTGATTGAGATGGCCCTGTACAAGCATCAGGCGGAGCGAAAACTCCATCTCAGCGAGCGGCGGTACGCGACTACGCTCTCGAGCATCGGGGATGGGGTGATCGCTACCGACCAGACCGGGCGGGTGACGTTTCTCAACCCCGTTGCGGAAGGACTCACCGGTTGGTCTGCGGCGGATGCCGAAGGAAAGCCCTTGACCGAAGTGTTTCGCATCGTCAATG
>JANNNN010000445.1:0-4098 GCA_031398555.1 Planctomycetia bacterium
GGCGCGTACGAAGATCACTGTCATTCTGAAAGACTCGCTTGGCAGCCATCAAGACTGTACGAGCGTCGTAGAGATTACCTGATTTAACATGCAGTGCAGCCAGATTTTGGTAAGCGCTCCGATTGTTGATTCGAATCGATAGCGACGTCTCGTAGCACTCTTGGGCTCGCTCATAAGTGGCTGGATCGCGGGCTAATAAAATGCCCAGGTTGTTCCAGGCACTCTCGTTTAGAGGGTCCAGTGTGACAGCTTTTTCGAGCATTTCGATCGCCGGAGGTGTATCCTTAGCGGCTAACAGGTTGCCTCTAGCAAACGCAAGGCTTCCATCGTCTTTGGCTACGGTCATGGCGTCGTCGAGCATTTTTTCAGCAGCCGTTTCTTGCCCCTGATGCATCAGAGCACTGGCCAGATTGCTCCAGCCTTTCGGCTTATCCGGGGCTGCTTCGATCGCTTGGCGTGCAAACAACTCAGCTTGGGAATAGTCTTTCAAGTCGATCAAAATGGTACTGAGCACTGTTGGTGCTGTTGCAGGAGCACGCTCTGATTTTACTGTATCCGTCCACACAGCCAGTCGCGATTGATAGAGTATGGCTCGTGAACGTCCCGTGATGGCCATCGATACAACCCAAACTAGCATCACAGCGGTCAGGCTAAGGTGCCACGGCACCACCAATCGTCGCGATAATCGCACTTCGGCAAAGAGCACTATGGCAACAATCACAAGCAGAAGTCCTACCATTGGAAGATAAGTACGATAGTCTTCGGCCGCCCAAGTCAGCGGAAGGACGCTTGAAGTTGGGCCAAGTACCGCGAAAAACCAGATGAAGCCTATGCCAATCAGCCAACCCCGTGCGACAAAGTAGATCCCCAACAATACGAGCAATGTCAAAACAGCCATCGGTATTACAACTTCTGAGAACTGAGTGACCGTCGGCCAATCGTAAACCAGACTTAATCTATCCGGCCAAGCGAATGACTTGAGATAGTGGATAATCACTTCAGACTCGGTCAGCAAGTAGTGCCAAGGAGAACTATCCGATCCCATAGCAGCCGACCGAAAGCTCCCCAACTGCGGAACCAGATAGGCGGCGACTGCAATCCACGTAAGCATTAGCGGAAGGGACGCTATCACCGCCCGTCGAAACCGAACCGAAGTCGATTCAGCGGCGGCCGCAGTGAGTACAAAGGGCATTAGTGGCAGCACCGCAGCAACCTCTTTCGAAAGCGCTGCGAGCACTGCAAACAGCGTAGCCAATACCAATCTGATCCAATTCGGCTGCCTCAAATAGTGAACTATTTGGATCGAGGCCGCCAGAAACAAGCAGGCCATGAGGCTTTCCATGCGCTGGTAAATATAGGCCACTGCATGCACATTCATCGGATGCACCGCCCACAATAACACGAGCGCTCCGATGGGCAACATGCGTGTCGGAGCTGGAGTTAGTCCATCACGGGGAGAGGCTATTAACCACAGCAATCTCAGCAACAGTAAACAGGCAACGACATGGATGAGTACATTGACAGTAAGAAAGCCAGTTGCCTTTTCGCCGAAGATAGCCATATTGAGCGAGAATGAAGCATAAGCCAAAGGACGTGCCGGTAGTTTGACACCCACCGTTGCCGTATTGAGCAGTTCCGCGAGATTTCCCATGCGATAGTTCGACTCGATCTCTGCGAGATCGTCGTAGATGAAATCGCCAGGCAAAGCAGCTTGATAGACGAAAGCCACTCCCGCCAAGATCGCCACTACGCTAAGTACTCCCCATGGCTTGGCCGACGCTGAGCTACCTTGATTCACTTCAGGCATTTATAATTCGATTTCAGAAAAGTACTTGTTCACGGGTTGTTCTATGTCACGCTTTGTTCAGTTCGTGCAGAAAGATCGCCTCAAGTCGATCAACCGTTCGCTCCCAATCGAATTCTGTAGACCGCGTCAGCGCGGCCTTTGAACGCCTAGAAAACATCAGCGGTTCATCAATCAACGTCTTGATCGCGTTAGCGATCGATTGCGAGTCTGGTCGTTCTATCAATAGTCCTGCCTGCGACTGACCGATAATTTCCGCTGGTCCGCCACTGTTCACTGCAATTACCGGCGTACCACAGGCGAGAGCCTCGACGGCCACCAATCCGAAGGGTTCGTCTACTGAGGCTAAGCATAGCCCCCGCGAACCTTGCAGCAATCTCACCATGTCAGTATCCGAAAGGCGACCATGAAAGGTCACTCGCTGTTCCAAACCCAAGCGTATCGTCAGCTTTTGAAGCTCAACTTGGGCATTGCCCGTACCGACAATATGAAGTTGGACTCCTGCATTACCCGCATCTACCAAAAGCTCTACAGCGCTGATTATTTTATCGACATTCTTGAATCGAGTCAGTTTCGCGACGCAGGTAATCCATGGTTCGCGTTCCACTGTTGCGTCCGATTTAAATCGGTCTGAATCAAGTCCCAAATAGACGACTTCACAGTGTTTGTCGCTGTAGCCATACACATCCTGAGCGTAGCGACGTGAGAATTGTGAATTCACTAACACGTTCGAAAACACCTTGCAGTAATGCAAGTCCCACTGTCGAAGGATAGGCCTGAGCCCTTGTGCGATCCAGTTTTTAGGCCAAGGCAATGCGTTTATCCACTTCTTCGAATGAATGAAGGCCGAAGGCTCCTGGCAGTACCAAACGCAACGGAGTTCTGGCAGTTGCTTCATCACAAAGCTACCCCACCAGTTCGCGGGAAATACCTGCGGAAACAGAATGCAGTTTCCAAGACGATCGCCAGCCACGACTTGTTTCACCACTTCCGCTACTCGACTACATCCCAATCGGAAGCGCAGCCAAAACTGAATCTCAGAAGAAAGCGGCCCGCCGATTTCATGAAACACGATGCCAGTATCGACGCCCACTATGGAAGTATCCGCACGGATGCAGACGCAGTCGACCTGATGGCCTCGCATCACCAATCGCTTGGCCGTCTCCAAAACCATTCGCCCTGCGCCGCCTTCAGCAGTGAAATGGGGATGCAGATAAATGATGCGCAAGTTTAGAGCAAACTCATAGCGAATCTGGGAGTAGCGAGGCTCCAGTCCTCATATCGTGCGTTCAAGTCGTTTGGTAACGGGAGAGCGAGGCTCTGCCGAGCTAGACTTGGCGTTACAAACAGACGTGACTCGTGGCCGTGCGTTGTTCATAAAAGTGATGGAAGTCTGCATAAGTCGTACTCGTTGTGGAGACGCGCTCGGCAGAGCCTTGTTCTCCCGCTCCATGTTTTCCGGCGTGTACCCGGCGTTTTGTAAGTGCACAGTTGTTCAACCAGCTAAACCGGTAACCAACGATAGGCGGCAATGCGGACCCAATTCTGCAGTTGTTTCGACATAGCTTGTACACCTTGAATGCCATGCCGAGTGGCGATCAATTCATCTTCCCGACATTGATCCATTACATTACCGCCGCTCTTGCTGGTTGTGTACCAACGAAACGCCGCTTGCGGAGCATCGATGTATACGGGATCACAAACACTTGCCAGCCGAAGCCAGTACTCGTAGTCAAACGCAAGTGGTAATGACGCGTCCAGCAATCCGACTTTGTCCATCAAATCTCGTCGCCAAAAGACTGTCATTTGGCTAATGAAGTTGCTCGCAAGCAAGCGTTGCCGACTGTAACGCTTTGCTTGATAGCGCTTATAGGCTGAAACCCATTTGCGGACCTCGGCCCCCTTTCGATCGACGACGATGCAATCACCATAGACCCACTGGACCGATGCTTTGGCCGAAACCGCGTCAGCAACTCGTTGCAATGCCCCAGGCATCAACAGATCATCACTGTTTAACCAACCGATGACCTCTCCGGTGCTAGCGCGAGCCCCCCTATTTATAGCATCAATTTGGCCATCGTCTCGCTCGCTGCGCCAGTTAAGTCTACTACTATAGCTTCGCAAAATATCAATTGTCCCGTCCGTGCTTCCTCCATCCCAAACGACATACTCCAACTCAAAGTTCCCTGTTTGTGAAAGCACACTTTCAATTGTGCTCTCGATAAACTCTGCTTGGTTGAACGATGGAGTGATCAAGCTAATCTTCACGGAACCCTCTGCGACATGGACAATTC
>JANNNN010000452.1:0-3348 GCA_031398555.1 Planctomycetia bacterium
CTTATCTGTTTTGGGAGCAGTTGCAGCAGTGATGGGACGCCACTTGAAATTACGCACGAGAACCTTGGATTGAAATGCGCAGTAGCCAAGCGGTCGATTGGCAAGCACTTCACCACGAACGGAAAACTCGTGCCCTTCTCGCTCGAGCTCAACGACCTTCTTATCGTCGATGAAGGCGAGGATCATTTTGTCGTCGACGCGGACCTTGAAGCGATACCATTGCTTGTTCTTAAAATCCATAAACTGCGTGGTCGAGTTCTCGGAGGCATCGAAGCCATCAACGCTGGATATTCCTAGTACGCCGCCGCCCCAGCCGCCCGCAATGAACGAGCAGTGTTTATCGCCGACCGGAAAGGTTAGACCGCATAAAAAGTCGCTGCCATCGGCGCGTTGGGCTTCCAGTTCAATCTCAAAGTTGCTCGTGGGGAAGACTCGCTTGTAAGTTACACCCGTTAGCGGATCGCCGGTTTCTAATGTCAACTGGTGATCGGCAATGGAAACTTTGCCTTCGCCACCGAAGTTTGTCGCTTCCCAGCCATCGAGAGATTTTTCTTCAAGCAGCGGCTTCCAACCTTCTTTATCTTCCGCCGCTTTCTCTTTTTGTTCAACCGCGGGTTTCTCAGGTGCTTTGCCGGCAGGTTTCGTTTCCTGGGCCGTCAAACTCGGAAAATGACATAAAAACAGGACCGTAAAAAGCGATGCAAGTGTTTTTCTCATAAAAGCCTCCAAACTGCGGTTTTCTCGCAGAAAGCTGAGCTAGGTTTGACGATTGGTGGGGAATTTGTCGATGAAACGGGAGTGGCAGGTTTTTAGTGTGGGTGAGCCTTCGCTTGACAGCACATTCTAAACCCAAGTTTCCGGCAGATAGGCCAAACGCAAGCGAGATGCTTGCACCACTTTCATACAACACTTAATGTGGTTCAATTATGCTGGGAATGCAAGCGCCGACTGCGGCAAACAAAGTCTCGCAAAAACTGCGAGCGAAAACTGCGTCCCTAGCTCTCATAGCCTATATCGCTCAAAGGGCTCCTCGATCGGAATCCGTTAGTTCACTGCTGAGTATCATGCGATTCGCTTCAATAGTTCTGCTTGCGTACTGGGCTCTCATTTTTATTGGAACACATTTGCCCAGTGCAAGAATGCCTCATTTGCACGCTTCGGACAAGCTCTACCACTTTATCGCGTTCGCAGGTTTGTCGTTTTTGCTTTGCTGGGCAATTCCGTCGAGTCGAGTGAGTTGGGGCAAGATCCTCGTTCTGTCTGCATTGATTGCAATCTCGTACGCTGTGCTCGACGAATTGACGCAGCAGTTTATTCCGGGTCGGAGCTGCGATATCTGGGATGTAGCCGCCGATTCAGTCGGAGTATTCATAGGCCTTGTCAGCTACAGCCTTGCACGGTGCATTGTCGGGCGCATGAAATGGGCTCAGCAACTTCTAGCGTCAAATGTGTAGGCTGACGTTCTGTTCCGCAGGTATTTAGTTGGGTTAGAAGGTATTTAGTTGGGTAAGGTTGTGAAAGCTCAACCCAGGCTGGAAGCCTAGGCTACGTATGCTAGCAAACAAAAATTGAACGTGACGTCCAACCTCTGACTGCTGTATACTTGCGATACTAGGTGGGAACTTGTTGCTATCGTTGACTTTCCTCCCACTGATGACCTACCAGCGACAACCGCGGTGGGCACAAGTAGAAAGTCGTCGGAGGTAAAATCATGTCCATATCTGAAACTTCTAGTTTTTGCAAAACGCGATCCGGTATGCCATTGTTCGCTGCACTGAGCGCATTTGGGTTGTGCCTAACTGCGGCGGTCGGTGCGGGTTTCTGGCTTGGGACGAGTCGGCCGTCGTCCGACGCATTGCCGCTTCCATTGCTTCGCGCTTCGACCGCTGCGACCAGTTCGACGATGGCGGTAGCCACAGGCCAAATCAGCGACAATGCCGAAGGGATTTTCTTTTTAGATTTTATCACTGGCGATCTGCAGTGCTTGGTTTATTACCCGCGAATCGGAGTTTTCGGCGCTCGGTACTACACCAATGTTCTGCAACATTTGCCTGGCGGGGGACGCAATTCGCAGTTTCTAATGGTCACCGGAGCGGCGATTTCAGTCGGCTCCAGCGGTGGTCCGCGCCCAGGCGATTCCCTGGTCTATGTGACGGACGCGGCCAGTGGAATGTTCGCTGCCTACGCAATTCCTTGGGACCGAACGGCTGAATCGGGGGGACGTTTGCAGTCTGGTCCGCTCGTTTTCGCTGGCGGTGGTCCGATTCGCAATTTCCAACTTCGCGACAATAATGCAGCGGCTGCGGCGAATCAACCTGCAGCTGTGAATCTGCCCGCAGCCGTAAATCCGCCGGCAGTTGTCGATCCGAACAAAAAGAAGTAGCGCGACTGGGACCTAGCACCCTCGCGGCTGCATCCAATTGCCGGTACCATTCTCCCATCGTCCGAAGCTGTTTTTCGGGCCAATTACCCCACGTTGGATGACTTTCGTCACATGTCGTTACGCAATTGGATCAGTGGCCGCGTTTTCAGCTTTGTCCATGGAAACAACCTCGTCTACAACACTTGCTGGGAAGATCCGAGGCTCGATCGCGAAGCTCTCAAATTGACCAGCCAAGATCGCGTGCTGGTTATTACCTCAGCCGGCTGCAACGCTCTTGACTATGCCATCACTGGTCCGGCGCATGTGTATGCGGTGGACATGAACCCCCGCCAAAACGCACTGCTCGAACTCAAAATCGCGGGCATTAAAAAACTGCAATACGAAGATTTCTACAAACTCTTCGGCAATGGTTACCATCCTGAAGCGGCTAAGTTCTATCAATCCACGTTGCGCTCGGAATTGAATCCTTGGTCGCAAACCTATTGGGACAAGTGGATCAAGTTCTTCGACAGTCCGAAGCGTTCGTTTTACTACCGGGGAACCTCTGGCGCGTTCGCTCGTATGATTCGCTTCTACATCGATCGCGTTGCTAAAGTGCGACCTGAGATCAATGCCCTTATGGCTTCGCCCGATTTAAAACAACAATCCGCGATCTATGAAACTATCCAAGAGAAATTTTGGAGCAAGTCGCTGAGGTTCGCCCTGAATCGCGATACAACGCTATCGATGCTCGGCGTCCCCAAAGCGCAACGCAAGCAGATTGAAAATCAGTATCCGGGGGGCGTGATCAAGTTCATTCAGGATTCGATGGAGGCCGTTTTTGCAAAACTGCCCTTTGTCGATAATTACTTCTGGCGCGTTTACATCACCGGCTCCTACACCCCTAATTGCTGTCCCGAATATCTCAAGCCAGCGAATTTCACAGCCCTGAAAGCAAATAACGTTGCTAATGTCTCAGTTCACAC
>JANNNN010000559.1:0-1689 GCA_031398555.1 Planctomycetia bacterium
ATGACCAGCACTGGTACCATTGATGCCGACCGAGTTCGTTTCCACGTTGGAACTAAGAATATCTCCGGTAGCTTTAAATCCAATCAGTTCGACATACTTACCGGGTCTTCAACAGTCGTAATGAGCGGAACCGTCGAACGCTTGGGAGAAGTGATTGTAGGGTCGTCAGGCGGTAACGCAAAACTAGACATTACCAATGCAACCGTGGTCAATCCAGCGACAGCTTTCACAAGTCTAGTTTTGAACGGTATCCTCACAACCGATGAGGACCTGACGATTACCACCCCGTTCAAGATCAATGGAGTACTCAAGGGTGCCAATGGCCAGGGTAGTCTCATTGCCAGTGGTGGAACTGAGATTTTTGAAATGAGCTTGACGAACGGTTTCCACTTTATCAATCCGCTGGGCGCGTCGGTCAACTCGCACGGCCAAGTGTACTTGCTAAACGACGGTACTCAGTTCGAGAATGCAGGCACGTTTGACTTGTGGACCGACCAAGGATTCACTTCCTACGACGGCCTGCAATCTTCGTTTACCAATAGTGGAACACTAATCAAGCACGCCGGTTCAACCGATCGCAACCTCTTCTATGGCAGTCTGATCGGAGTCTCTCGCTTAACCAACACCGGTACAATCGAAGTCCGTGAGGGAACACTTGGATTCGCCGGTAGCACACTCAACCTCAACTCGGGGACTCTCAAAGGACTACCCGCTACGACGTTGTGGTTGCTGAACGATATGACCAGCACTGGTACCATTGATGCCGACCGAGTTCGTTTCCACGTTGGAACTAAGAATATCTCCGGTAGCTTTAAATCCAATCAGTTCGACATACTTACCGGGTCTTCAACAGTCGTCATGAGCGGAACGGTCGAACGCTTGGGGGAGGTGATTGTAGGGTCGTCAGGCGGTAACGCGAAACTAGACACTACCAACGCGACCTTGGTCAATCCGGCAACAGCTTTCACCAGTCTGACTTTGAACGGTATTCTCACAACCGATGAAGGGCTTGTTGTTTCTGGCGCTTTCAATTGGGTAAGCGGTGAATTGACGGGAGCAAATGGAACTGGAAGCCTGAAACTTCTCGCAAATACTTCACTTGCGAACTCAGTATCGCTGCGTGACTTTGACCTCATCAATGCAGCTCAGATGACGTGGACAGGCGGGCAAATTCAGTTTTATGGTACAGGCAGCAGCTTTAAGAATGCAATTGGAGCTACATTTACGGACACGATTGATGGAACCTTTGGAACCTTCGATGCGAAGAAAATTCAGTTCATCAACGATGGAACGTTTATAAAAACCGGTGGAAATGGCATCACCTACTTGCAAATGCAACTGTACAACCGTGGGACGGTAACGATTAATCAAGGTCAATTGTTCTTGGGCTACGGCTACGCATCAAACAAGATTGAACCGCCATGCACAGGTTGCGTTTCGCCGCCTGGCATCCCACCGATTTTTGATCCACCTTTACCTCCTATCAAAGAGCCTGTTGTTATTCCAGGAAGTTACTCACAATCAATCGATGGCGAATTAAGTGTACAGATCGTGGGCCATACGCCACCGAGCGAATTTGGTGCCATCAACGACTACGGTCAACTTGTTGTTACTGGCAATGTCACTCTGGCAGGTACCTTCGGAATTGAATTGCTTAACGGGTTCACGCCGACAGCAGGCCAAAAATAC
>JANNNN010000564.1:0-6881 GCA_031398555.1 Planctomycetia bacterium
GGTACTATGCTTCGGCCTAGGAATCTCATTTGCCTGAATGAATTCACTTTTGCACTGAGAGTAGAGTTTGAGTATCGCTCTTACGATTTGCTCAAGGTATTCCAGGCCTAGATGCAGCGAACGGACCTGCGTCGGTGAGCCAGGAGGCGAAATAGGCTCTTCTGCTATTAGGTTCATCAATTTCTTTCAGTACGTTGAGTGGGCCGGTAATAGGCTCATTGAGAAATCTCTAGCACGCGCTCATGTTGCCTGCAAAAACCGAAGACTTGCTGTAAGCGAATCTCAAGCCATCTCATTACGTTAAACAAGTACGAATAGAAGTCATAATCATTTTTGCCTGAGGTTTAAGACCGTTTAAGACCTAATGATTGAGCGTAACGCAATGAGTTAGAATGGTTTGTTGAAAGATTGGTTTACTTCAGCGGTAACTATCTGCAGCCGATCCATGTTGTAAAGACCGTCAACGCCGCTTAAGGCTAGGTCGTCCATGTGGTCAATTTGGTAAACGAGATTGCTAATACCTTTCTCATTGGCCGACCGAAACTCTTTCGACAGGAATCGATCGCCAACAAACGGAGGCTGTCCTTTTTCCATCCTCGCCAAACTTTTTTCCCCCCAACCTGCGCTAAGTCCAGCGTCTTGTCTTACAAGTTTCCAGAACTCAGATCGGAAATGGTTAAAATCTCGGAATTGCCCCATTGTCTTTAGTTTGGCGGCAATTTGACCAGGGAAACGAGTGATGCGTCCGTCAAGAGCCCTGCCTCCTTGCATGCCTCCTTCGCTGAAAAGGCTGGTTACTACCGGGCCACCGTTGCCCCTTGCTACGCCAGGAAGTCTGCGAATGTCTTCCGATTTCAATCCAGTAGGATTGAAACCTGTATCAACTCGCAGTGGATGGAACTGTGAATGTCTATTTAATTCCTCAAAGTGGTCCAATATCTCTTTGTCTGGACACCTTGGATCGGAAAACATGCACCAGCCACCATCGATCTTACGTCTACGAAAAGTGTGTTTGTCTCCAACTATCTCGAGATCGTAATTGCCTGATTCAAGCAACTTAGGTTTATTCCGACTCACCCCTCGCAGCTCAGCTTCAAATTGCTCAGGGCTAAGTAGCAGGCGAGCGGCTGCCTCCGATTTGTTTGCATTTGCTGCTGCGGAAGCAGCGCTTGCCCGTTCGGGGGCATGCTCTATGATTCGTCGTGCGAGCGGCTCACCACCCTCGGTAGCACGCGCCGCACGAGCCATTGCTTCGGCTTCCCTTGGGACTGTACGAATGGTCCGAAAAACGGCGCGAGCCGCGCTCAGCTCGAAAACGACTGCAATAATGTCCATAGCAAGCCAGAACAGCGAGGGTTCTTCCATTGAAACGGAATGTGCCTTATCGAAATCGGATCCAGTTGCAGCGCTCTTCAGTTGATAGTCTTTGAATGATTCATAAGCAATGTAACTACTCAGTGCAAATGATCCTGCCGCGCCAGCAACCGCCACTGCGCCGGCGCCCATTGTGAGCAAACCTAAGCCCAATGCGAGTAATCCTATCGCGATTCCTCTGAGCATCTCATCGGAACTGGCCGCGGCAGTCCGTGTGGCGAGGAACCCGTCATGTATTGAGTTAGGAACAATCCCCATTCCCTCACGAGTGATCTCGATAACGTTATCCAATTCCCAAATGAGGTTGGACGAATCGTCCTTCAATGCTTCCTCAACCCTAGCAATGTTCGAAAGTTTTTCAGCAATTCCTGTATTCAGCGCATCCGCTGCACCACCTTGGGCTCCCTCTGCAATCTGCTCGAGTCCCGCCTGATCTTTGCGCTCTGCGAAACCCGCCAAAATTGGATAATTCATCGATGCATCGTTCCTCGCTACATCGTAAGCACGGGCTTCCTCACGGATTTGTGCGCCTAGCTGATCGAACCTCGCTTGATCGGTAACGACTTGTCTACCTGGCTCAATCGTAGATGCCTCTCGGACCAGTGAGCGCTGCTCGGACTGCATAGGTCGAATCCGTGCAATCCGGGTGGCCAAGTCGCCCGCAGCAGCAGCGACGTTTTTCGAGTCGGGATTCGACGCCATCGTATTTTGCGTTGTTCGAATGCTGCGTGTGGACCCACCTGGACCGTCGACGATGTCCGTCGTCGTAGTCGAAGTCAAGCCGTAACGCTGTTGTTCTGCAAGGACTCGCAAGCGGCTCTTTTCCAATACTACGGTGGCCATCGCAATCGCTTTAACGCGGAACTCAGCGATGAAATCCTGGACTACGGGCAAATCTGCAAGTCCAACGCCTCTCTCAACGCTGAGTTTCCAAAGCGGTGCCGCTTCGGCCCCAAGTGTAAGTGCCGCTGAGCCAAGGCTTCTCCAAAGTTCTTTGGCAGCGATTTGGTTTATCGGGCCGACGTACCAGTTAGTATCTCTTGAAAGCAGGATACGGAGCAGGTCCAATTTCTCGAGAGACGAAGCAGTAGCGTAGGCTGCAAAGGGAATGTCATTAACATCGCCTGGCTTACGGGATTGAAACGCGGTGTCTACAAATTCGCGATTCGTTTTGGGTTTATCGTCACTCCAAGGCCACCGTGTCAATTCATGAGTATTCTGACTTGAAATTACTGACGTTGCTGCCGTTAGTGATTTTGAGTTCTCCGGTGATGGGTCCGTTCGAGCACCACTTGGCCCCTGCACCACGTGCACCAACTCGTGCGCCAGCAGTCCCTTGCCGCTTTCGCTTTGCGGAGCGTATTGCCCTTCGGCGAAGGCGATGGAGTTGCCGACTGTATACGCCTTTGCATGGACGGCATTGGCCGAGCGTGCAGCTTGGGAGCCGGTGTGGACGCGGACGGCCGATAGGTCGGCGCCGAGGCGTGGTTCGAAGAAACTGCGAGTCGAATCGGGAAGTGGTTGGCCAGGTTGGCTGAGGACTTGGTTGACGATGTGGGGTGCTGTGCCGGGGCTCTCGCCAGTCGCGAAACGGTGGATTTTTTCTTCGTCATCGCATGCCGCACATTTTCGATTCAGCGCGGGTGACGAAGATCCAATCGATTGCGGGGATGCGTCTTCCGGCATCCGCATCACTTCGGCGGCGATGCGTTCAGCTTCGAGTTCGGCGGGGTCGGTTGGGGAACTGATCGTAAGGTTTCCAGAGATAGAGCCGCCTGAGCTGACGGAACGAAACAGTTTTGCCAATGCGCGGTTGCTGGTGCCGGAAGTAGGTGCGAATGCGAGAGCAGCGGGCGTTGATGAACCGGGGGACGACAGCGTCCGCTGTAACGAAGCAGTCGCAATGTTTTTTTCACCGTCCTTTAATGAGGATATCCGTTGGACAACGTTGGACGCGGAATGCACTTCCTTTGAGTTCGTTTTGCGATTGTCGGATTCACATTCTGAGCATTTGGTCTGTACCGTTTGCGGTGCCGTTGGCCGAAAGAAACTCGTTTTTTCGTCGTTGTTCGATGCCTGACTTCGATCGGCCGGAAAAAACGACTTCGCTGACGCGGCGGTGGAAGACGCACTCTTCTTGACGTTCGCAAGTTGCATCGACATTAAATACCTTTCAGTCGGCTCGCTGGATTAGGTTTTCTGGATCAACATATGCATATCCGTGCACATTGGGACCAAGGTTCACGTAGTCGTGAGTGCCTGTCTCGTCCATGTACCTTTTTCCGGTGGCTTCCATCCAGTAGTAGCTTACGAGTTTTTGGTAGGTCATCATGTCTGCTGCCTTGACTTTTACCATGGGTCCTTCGACCCTCCAGGGATTATGAACTGTCGCCACCCTCTGGAAGCGAGGTCGGTCGGAGTCGAAGTCGATCGTCCTTGGGGAACCACCGCGCGTATAGATCACGACCCTACGGTCTTGGCCGAAAACCCATGCCGTGTCCTTGACCCCGTAGTCGGCCTTGCCCGCCCGCTGGTCGGCATCGAAGGCGATTTCCTGTCCTTTTACTAACTCGCCGTATAAGCGGATCATCTCTAGGTTCAATCCAGGCACGATCTCATCTACTGGCACATAGCCATACGCCTGGTTGTCCTCCAGGAACACCCGGACTCCCCAGATGACGCCGAATGATTTGAACGCTTCGCCACCGGGTAACCCACCAGTAAAAGTGTACCAGTCCTCCAGCGTAGAGAGCTCTGCGATCGCGCGATGGATCAACCTGCGCAGTCCTTCGCCGTCCAGGCCGGTGACCACGACGGCAGTGAATTCCGGAACATCGTCGATCGGGCTGTCACTGAGGGCCGCCTGCCGCACTGTGTCCTGCGGATCCCGCAGCACAATGTTGAGCTTGCTATTATTCCAACTGCTCTGTTCGGCCAGCGCGAGCGTCGGAGTGACCCCGAGCCGCTGCCACCAGTTCATGATTGAAATGCCCTGGTAGGCAGTTCGCGCCTGCCTTAGGTCGGACGCATCGGAACTCTCCTTCCACTGAACGGCGATGTCGAGGCCGATTCGCACAACTTCGATGGCCGCCAGTACACCGGCGCCGACACGGGTGGACATTGGTATGACGGGTGTGCCGTTAGGACCGTAAACTGCCCGACCAGCGTGTGATGCTTCGGCGACGACCTTGTTAAGCTCCATCTGTCGCGCCAACCCTTCACCCAACGCTGCCCGGAACTCTGCGCTCCGTTCCCGACTTGCTACGTGAGCCGACATCTCAGCCGTCCGCGTTTGGAATTTCTCCACTGGCCACTCGGCTTGGATCGCTTTCCATGCCGCTCGAATGTGCCCGGTTACCACGTTGCCACCCAACTCCGCACGCGCCGCGCGCACCAGATCGTTGTGCTCAGCGCGCGCCGCGAACAACTCTGATACTGGGCCGGACTCGAGGGCTTGGATAATGCGAACCGAGTTGATGGATAATCGCGAGTAAGTTCTCAACCCTTCGGTGAGCGCATTGAGGTCGTTACCGACGCGGGTCGAGTTGGCCTCCGTAGATGTTACCCGGACGGTGAGCTGGCCCAATGCTGCGTTGACCGCAGTCATGTCCACCGTGTTGCGCATCCCCGATGGCGCGGCCGCAGTGCGCATCGCGTTCCAAACGGCGTCGGTCGCCGTTGACAATTCGGCCCGCGTTCGGGCGACATCAGCCTCGAAGTTTGTAAGGGAAGATGTGACCGCTCCTAGGGCTGTGCCACCGAGCCCGATTCTCATAGCGGTCAGCCTTGCCTGCATTCCGTCCAGCTCCGCCAGCCGCGAATATGCCTGGCGCAGCGGCGTGTCGCGCGATTGCAGCTCCTGGATTGCTTGCTGGACCCCGGCAAGGTCGAACGTCACTCTCGCCATCGTCGATCCCTGCGCTCGGGTCATTTGCGCCCGTCCTGGGCCGGACGGATCATTTTCGATTCGTTCTGGTGCGGTGCCGGAGGCATCCAAGAAGTTGAAGGTGGATGATCGCTGGTTGGCGAAGTTCTGGGTAGTCTGTGCCACAAGCCGCAGCGACCCATCGCCCGATTCGTACGCCAATTGCAGCATGTTGATCATGCCGCGGGCGTTCGGACCCGCGGTCTGTGCGCCGAAGTGATGAGGTGCCTCCATGACCCTTAAGTTACGGCCTTCCGCACCCAATATGCAACGCATCCCGGTATCGCCAATAGCATTGACGATCTCGGAAAATTGGCGGCCCTCAGCGTCGGAAGTGAACAGCATGCGCTCGCCTGTATTGAGATCCCTGACTACAACGACCGGGCTGGTCTGGTTGCGGTTAAAGGCGACCTTGTCAGTGCGGGTAAGGTCGCTGTGAGCCGCTACGGAGCGAAATTCGGTCAACTCCATGTTGTCGATCACACTCCGCCGAACGTGCACACCGCTAGTACCGGTGACGTCGATCTCGATAAGCCGCTGAGTCGGCTGGATAGTTAATGAAGTTCGCGTCCATGGGCTGCTACCCTCTAGCTGCTGGCGCGCCACCTCAACAGCGGTGTTGGCGAAACCGGCTCGCGTCAATACCGGGCGGACCGCATTGTAATGATCGGCGTCGGCGTGGCTGACCTTGATAAGCTGCGGCACTGCAGCAGCTCCAGATGTGACCGTGCCGATTGCCGCGGAGAGTCGCTGGACCGATGGCGCGTTAATGCTGGTAGACTGCCCTGCGCCAGCGTCGAGCAGCACCGAGCCGCCCCCAATCGAGGAGACCAGGATCGATCTGCCCTTGCCTACTTGGAAGAACCAAGCCTCCACACCGGGCTGCGGGACCCGCGCCGCGGTGAGCCGGAAAATGCTGGCGCGGACGCCGTCAATCCGGTTACCGAAGTCGAGCGAAAGCACGACAGGTGTTGCTAAACCAACTGTGAACCCATCGGGGAAACCCTGCGCCAATTCTGACTGGTCTGCAGCCGACACAACAATCTCAGAATGTGCAAGGGAGTCCATCGACGCTTGGTCAAGCAGTTGCGATACAGGCTGCCCTGCATCGGCCGCGCCATCTTCCGGCTGCCGTTTCACATCACCCTGTTGAATTGTGTGAGTCAGTTCATGGGCTAGAAGATGGCGGCCTTGTGACGAATTGGTGTCTAATTGATTTCTATTGAAGTAAATGTCTGATCCATGCGTGAACGCTCGAGCTTGAATCGAGTGACTCATCGATGCGGCACGAGAGTCATCATGTATTCGAACATTATCAAAGTTTGCGCCAAATCCGCGCTCCATCTCCGCTTTTGTGGACATCGGAAGTGGGCGACCCGATCCTTTGGTTGAGGACAATGTTTCCTCTAGACCATTTTCACCTCCTGTTCCAGGTGCACGACCGATCGGGGCTCGCAGAAGTCGGGACGGTTTAACTACAGGAGGTTCAATCGATTCGAACTCTCTATTGCCACCAGTGTTTTGCATCGACCTCATTGGCGAAGGACGAACCTTCGTCACTAAGTTCTCGGAATGTAGTGGC
>JANNNN010000574.1:0-1183 GCA_031398555.1 Planctomycetia bacterium
GTTGTTATGCAACGCAGTTAGCGAGAAGTATCGATGAAACGGGCGGTCTTTTACTTTTAGATTCTGCAAATCCTCGCGCAGCGTGGTTAGTGTTTGTAACTCGGACCGAAATGAACGCTTCGGCCGACTTGGCTTGCCCGCACCCAAGCGGATCCAATTTTTAAGCTCTGTTCGCTCTTCGTCGCTCGGCTGCAGTTCCCCAGGTGGTGGCATTTCGCGTTCTTGCAATCGCTGCCAAACCGGGGAATCGTCGGGCTGGTTGGGGACCACGTACCTCAAGCGGATCATGGATTCGGGGTCGATTAGTGAGAACTGGGCGTTCCCTTGACTGCTCCCCTCTCCATGGCAACGACTGCAGTATTTTCTTGCCAGCTCAAAACCGCGGGCATTAATCTCCGTGGCCTCGTCTGGCACTTGATTCGCCCAACCGCAAGTCGGTGAAGCGTTGCAGAGGCAGTGCAGAAAGAGCAAAACCAACACAAAGTAGCGCATGAAATAGATCGCCAAAGAAAATTCACTCAGGTTTTTCGTAACGGATGGTAAGAATCGAACGCACGCGACCGTATTCTCGAGCCTGAGCGTCTTCGTTCACACGTTGGACGACATCATCTCCGAAGCCGATCGCACCCACTGCTCCAGCAGCCGCTCCAGGCTCCATGATTTCATCCTGCGGTGGCGTCTCGTTGCGCCGCCACGTCGCGCGAATGACCGCGGTGATCGTCCCAAGTGATCCTTCAGAGGATACGAGCGCAGCAGCGCTCTCGGAGAAATCCGTAACTTTAAATTCGCGTGCTGTTGTATTATTGATGTGCCATCCTGCGACTTCTGCAACCTGCTGCGGTGACACAATCCACTGCGTGTACTTCGATTTGCCGTTGTCCTTCCGGATTTCCGAGAACGCAAACGAGTTGATGCCGTCTAGCGTTAAAGTAGTCGATATGGTCAGAGGTGACCGATTGTTGACTTGCAATTTGAAGATCTCACCCTTGGCGATCGCGACAAAGGGTCGGCCATCTTCGATTTTGATAGCCCGAGCCGTGCCATTGACCAAGACTTGCAATCCGTACGCACTTGTGCGACTGGCCAAGCCGGCCAAGGCATCGGACCAGGTCGCCTCGCTGACCGGCTTCGCGCCGGCCGCGGTCGATCCGGGCCAGCCAGTGCGGCTGGCGCTGGCGCAACC
>JANNNN010000596.1:0-4166 GCA_031398555.1 Planctomycetia bacterium
CAGCGAGGCGAGCCAACCGCGAAATTGATAGGTCACCGCCGTGAGCATCAGGACAAAACTTAATACCATCGGGATCAGGATTAGCATCTGCGGGCCGAAAGTTATCGTCATCGCGATGCACATCCCCATCGCGGCTGGGAAGAAGCACATGATGTTCAAACAAATCAGTGACGACAGATAGTTTAGTAAAAACGCATCCTTCAGCGACATCGGCAAATGCAAGAGCTTTTCCAGGGAAAGCAGTTCCATCCGCTGAATTTCAACAAGCAATGATATGGCCCAACTAAAGAGTAAGGCTACGATGATTGCATCCCAAGCGATCATCACTGTTAGGGGGGACGCCTTAGGTAACAGAAAAATCCCTAGCCCGATTGCAAGAAAGAACGACAATGCAGCCAATGCCAGGGTTGAGCAAACAATGATCATCATTATTACGAAATTGAAGGCCCCACCTTTTCGCCACTGATTTACGGACAATCGCCAACGCAACCAAAGGATTGCTTTGAGCTGTTCCAAGTTCAAGATGGACTTCCTTTGATCGGCTGTGCATCGTCGAGCCAACTGAGGTGTTGGGCCTCGACGTCGGCGCTACCGACTTTCTCCAGAAAGCGTTGTTCAAGAGAACTTCCGCTGCGGAGTTCGGCCAGCGATGTTTGCTCGGTCAGTTCTCCATTTGCGATGATTCCCACGTGGGTACAAATGCGTTCCACGATCTCGAGCACATGCGATGTCACGAAGACGGTGGAACCGCGGGCAGCATAATTCGTCAGTAGGTCACGGATGACTCGCGAAGTCACCGCGTCGACTCCTTCGAACGGTTCGTCCAAAAACAAAAGATCGGGATTCGGCAACAGAGCGCCAGCAAAGGCCAACTTCTTCTTCATGCCATGGGAATACTCGAGTGTCAGTTTCTTATCAACACCTTCGAGATTTAGGATGCTTAGCAACTCCTCGCTACGCTGACGGATAGTCTCTTTTGACATCAAAAACATCCGCCCTACGAAGGTTAGATACTCGCGTGCGGTAAGATTATCGAATAATGCCAAGCCTTCGGGAACGACACCGATACGTCGCTTAATTTCGATCGCTTCGGCGGGACTCCAAGGATCTAGATCCAACACGGAAATGCTTCCTTGGGTGGGACATAAAATCCCCGTTAGCATTTTAATCGTTGTCGATTTTCCTGCGCCGTTGGGGCCCAGAAAGCCGTACACTGTCCCCTTTTCAACCGCTAGATTTACGTCCTTGACCGCACAGAAATCGCCAAACATTCGAGTCAATTGAGTGGTCTTGATGGCGAAAGTCATGCAGTGCTCACTGGAAAATTGTGGGACAGTTGTAGGAACTATCATATCCGATTGTTGGTAGGATGGGTCCATTGGCCTCATCCTACGAAATCTGCTTCCCTGAAATCTGCGCTGCCGCCAGCGGAGCCATATTTTGCTCGGGACAGATAGTCCCAAGCTAGTCACGCTTCATAAGGTGAACGGAATCTGATTTTCGAAATCAGGATTTACCGTTCCGATGACAAAGTAATTGGGTGTTTGAATCGGTGGCATTTGCGCAACGATCGTATCGCGAAATCTACGATAGCCGTACTTGAACTTGCCTTGGTTCCAAACCGACTGCATGGTTCCTGTAAACAATCCGTTCCGGTCACCGTCCGAAGACAATTGATTGTCTTGGCAACCGGAAATCAAAAGTACAGCCGCCTTCACTTTGGCGGTCTCAGCGCTTGGCGTATCTAGCTGGATCTTATCGTAAGTTGTTTTGTTTTTTTCATACGTTCTGTCGCCGACATCTCGGGGCATCGCGCGGACAGCAGGAAGAGTTATTTCCCTGCGAGGCATTGCGCGGGTGACCGATCCGCTGTGACAACTATCAGATAAAACAAGAACCCGCACTCCGCTTTTGAATTTCGAATACAACTGGTACATCTCGTCGTCGACGAGCTGTCGATCGTAAAGCAACCACGTTTCGTCCATGCGATCCATTTCATCCAGATTCTTGTCTGGAACTTGACCGCCGTGACCAGAGTAGGTCAGAAGAAACATGTCGCCCTTTACAAGTTGCTTGGCCGCCGCCAGGATAGCTTTGGTTACTGCCTCTGCCGTTGCCTTTTGGGTAAGCAAAATATCGGTCTTCACGAAGCCTCGCTTCTTCGCGATCGCAACCATGTCCTTAGCGTCCGCTTCACAAGCGGCTAGCTTGCCCTCCCACCCGTCATAATGCGCTGGATCCACACTGTTCAAACCTATACTCAAAGAAATTCCCGTTGCCATTCGACTACCCTTTACGAAAGTTGCCAAAGTTACTCAATGAAGCCCGAGTTCAATTGCCTTTTGCCGACGGTTAGGTTGCGGCGGCTAGTGCGGGCCAGCCAGTCAGCCCGCATTGTCTATTGATGACCACGAGTCACCGTTTCTTTGTTACTTGGAAGAATGAACAATCGGTTGAGCGGTTGTTTTTACGCGGCAAAGATAGGAATCGACTGTAATGTACAGCCACCCGTCAGGTCCGAATTCGCAATTGCTGGTTCGCTCGTTGGTTACCAAGCGACCGATCAGTTTTCCGGCTGGATTGAATACAAACACCCCACCTGGTCCGCTACCCCAGAGGTTTCCTTTTGCATCAACCGACAAGCCGTCTGGCAAACCTGGTTCCTTATTTTTCACTCGATCAGTAGCGTTGTGAATCTCTTTTCCCTCGCCCAAGGTGCCATCAGCTTTCACCGGGAACGACGTCCAGTTCGCTTTGTCAGGATCCGACTGAGCGACATAAAGGGTTTTTTCGTCGGGCGAAAATCCGATTCCATTGGGGCGCTCGATCGTCTTTGTCAACAAAGTTACCGTTCCGTCAATCGCCACACGATACACGCCGCAGAAATCCAGTTCACGCATCGGATCTTCGAAACGCTGAGGCAAACCGTAAGGAGGATCTGTAAAGTAGATATCACCATTGCTCTTCAGTACCGCGTCATTGGGACTATTCAACCGCTTGCCTTGGTAGCGATCAGCGATCGTCATTTTACCGCCACCCTTGGTTAGAACGCTGAGGCGCCGATCGCCGTGTTCACACATTACTAAGCGTCCTTGCTTGTCCTTTAACAAACCGTTGCAACCAGGTTCCAGCCCATAATATGTTACGCCGGTATAGCCCGATGGGCTCATGAACAATTCGATGCCCGACTTGGGAGTCCATTTGAAAATGCTGTTCCGAGGAATATCTGAAAACAGCAAGTGATCGCCCATCCATACAGGGCCCTCTGTCCAAGTAAATCCTTCAGCAATAATCTCGATCTTCGAGTCAGCAGGAACGAGCTGGTCAAACTCAGGATCCTTGCGTTCGATCGACCCAAGAAACTTTTGAGCCGACGCGGAAGTGGCCAATCCAATGGACAAGGCAATTGCGAGGCAAGAGGAAAGAATCGATTTTCTCATTTTCAAAATGACTCCAAGATAAATCTTCAAGGATGTGGGGGGAATCCAGTTTGAAGGGCTTTCACCGAAGTAGACGCCTCGTCTGACTGCGGCTTTCCCTTGCTTACGCGTTCGGGTTGGTGAACATAAGCAAGTGCAACTTCAAGAAACGCTTGCGAGCATGGGTCAAACACACTACTGCATCAATGCGTCGCTAAGCACGCCCGATGTGATTGATAACGACCCTCGATCCTCGCGTTTTGCAATATATAGGAGCACCATGTGGCTTACTACGGTCGTCTTTCCAAATCGCAAAGTTGCAATTGCCATCAAGCTAGTTAACAAGCCAACGACCCATGCCCCCAAAATGGGTTGTCGCCGATTGCAGATTTATCAAGTAGGCGAGCAAAAAACGGTTTGCGACCGCAAGCCATGAATTTTTACCACTCACTTAGCGGAGAGTAGTGATGATGAATTGGCGTGACCGCAGTGGAATTATGCCCGCGGATCGCTGACGGTGAAGGGAGCGTTGGAGCATGTCCTTCATGTTATTGAACAAGATCCAAAATTCTTGTGTACGGTCGATCTTGGCTATCGAAATTTTCTCTACGAATCAGGGTTGTCGAAAAATAGCCGGGCTGGAGGAACGGCTGGCCCTTTGGGCCGCCAGCAACTTCGCAACGCCTCGTGATCGCATTGTCTTCCGGCCCCAAGGGCAACGCTGTGAAGCATTTTGGTAGCTGGTTT
>JANNNN010000607.1:0-2244 GCA_031398555.1 Planctomycetia bacterium
AACGACAAGATTAGCGACAACGACCAGGAAAAAAGGAAGAGTTTTCGAAAACACTGGGTGCTCCCTTGGCGGAAATGACGCGGGCATGCAAGTTCGCACAGCCAATCAGTCTAACGGTGATCGTGCCGGACTTCAAAGCCGAGTGACTGAAACCACGCTTCCCACTTGTGCGCCATCTCGTGATTGGCGCATTCGGTTTGGCGCCAGGCAGGGCACCGGATCGTCAGGTGATAGTGCCCCTCGTGGCCGTCGAGCCGTTGCTCGCAGCCGAGTTGCGCCAATGTTCGCGAGTAAGTTTGTGCAGTGGCCTGATCGTTTAACTCGATCGTTCGTGCTCGCACCATGCGAAAATGTACAATTTCTCACGCATTTATCGAGCCGCCAGCGACGAGAGCTAAGGCGGCGCAACATGCCGAACGGACTGATATGCGAAACCGTGCTGTGATCACGAATGGACTCCTGTTGAATTGCATCTAGCTCTCCCTGAGACGCCACGGGTAACGAAACCTCGGTAGAGTAAACGAGGATTAGATACGGGCTAATCTCAATTCCGGTGCGACCACATCCGCTAGCTACCCCTTCGTTTTCGAATCGGGGCCACTCGCTTCCACGGCCGCAGAGCGGAATTTGCGACGTCACTCGCTAGGATAGGTGGGAATTCGCTCAATTTCGTAAGCGAGTAGCTTGTTCAAGCATCTGCTTTCCTTCCTCCTGTTTTTTTACTGAGAGAAGGAGCCTCCCCAGCCCTTCGCAGGTCGCAGCTAGTCGATTTGAGAATTTGGCAGTTGGCCTGTTTGTCCTAGAAATATGCTGCAACTGTGCAATCGCCTTGCGATATTCGGTTTCGGCTTCGGGTAATTCTCCGGACTGCTCTAACGATCGAGCTAAATGGTAGCGCACGTTCGCTGCGATAGACTCATAGGCCTGATTGGGCTGTTCCTGAACCAAGTGGTCGAGGACGCGCAGCGTACTGCGCAGCGTTTCACTTCTGTGTCCAGTTCCCCTGATCTTCTGGGATCGAATTGGCAATTGCAAATCGTGGTGATTCAACTTTTCTGCAGAGATTTCGTGTAACGCAACCACTTGTGCGAGCAGAATTGTTTCACTGTCCGCTTCTGACAAACTGGCGGACGAGAGTGCATCGGCAAACGCGGAAAGAGCCCGCTGCGCGCGCTCATTGGATTTCTTCTCGCTCACCAGCGCTAGCCGTGCTTCCTTTTCCGCTGCGCGAGCGCGCAACGAACCCCATGTGATCGCGATAAGGCCGAAGCTGACTGCGAGTGTGATGGCAACCAGGGCGGCGGCGAGCAGCGAATGTCGGCGGATGAATTTCGTCAACTGGTAACGCAGCGAAGGCGGGTGTGCTTCCACCGGCTGGTTATGAATGTATCGGTGAATATCGCGTCGGAATGCTCCCACGCCTTCATAGCGTCGATCGGAGTTCTTTTCGATCGCTTTCAGCATGATCCAGTCCAGCTCGCTTTGCAGCGTACGACTTAGTTCGCGGGGACTCGTCCTGCGCAAAGTCGCCACGCCCAGCTTGTTTTCAGACGTCTCAATCCGACGGCTGGGCCGGATGGGTTCTTCATGCAAAATTCGCTGGAACAATTCTAGCCAGCCCCCCGCAGCTTGCCCCGACGCACCGAAGGGAACGTCACCGGTAAGCAATTCGAACAGCAGAACGCCCAGTGCGTACACATCCGTGCGTGTATCAATGTCAGCATCCCGGGCGGCGATCTGCTCGGGTGCCATGTAAGAGGGAGTACCTACAGCAATTCCTGGGATCGTGTTCGCCTGATTGCCAGCCTCCGACCAAGGCAGCGTTTTGGCCAGGCCGAAGTCGATTACTTTTGGGACGGGTCCGTCGGCCCCTTCGCCAATCAGCACATTGTTCGGCTTCAAATCTCGATGAATGATTCCACGTTGATGTGCATGCTCCAGGGCAGTGCAGATTTTCACGAACAATTTCAGGCGTTCGCCGATCGTGAGACGGTTGCGATCACAGAATTCGGTGATGGGTCGTCCATTGACGAACTCCATCACAAGATACGGAATCTGCTGCTCGGTTTCCCCGCCGTCATAGACTTGGGCGATGTGAGGATGATTCATCATCGCCAGGGCCTGATGTTCTTTTGCAAAACGAGCCTCTGCCCGCGGCGTGCGAATCTCCGATCGCAGGAACTTGATTGCCACGAGTCGTTTGACCGGCGACAACTGCTCGGCGAGCCAGACCGAGCCCATGCC
>JANNNN010000693.1:0-4086 GCA_031398555.1 Planctomycetia bacterium
CGGCCATGATATTCTTTGAATTTCTGGAGAGCCTTTTTGCGCTTCGAACCTCCAATGCTAGCGTCGTTCATCCGTCGACGAGCGATCTCCATCGTGCGAAACATCTGGGACGCTCGGTGATAATCAGCCATTTCTGGCGTAATTTGCTGAGACATAGGTCTTCCTTCAGGGATCAGGGATCAATTTCAAAAACAAGGTGGTGCTTGCTTGGCACCGCTGAAGCGTAAAGATTAATAGAAAACCCTGCCAAAGAACACAGGGCTTTCTTATTCTTTCTAACTGAAATAGATCAGTCAAGGAGAAACTGGATAACAAAAAGGCCTACCAAACCCAGGCAGGATGCCCAGGCTACGAGGGCTATTCCTTTTTTTCACGTAACATTCCACGCAGAGCGTCCATGATGGGTCGTTTAGGCTCATTCTGCGAATCGCCAACGGGATTAGTATCGTCAGTTTCCTTTGCTGCACGTCTGCGGTCGCGAAGATCCTTGATTAAATCGATGCCGTTTGCGATGGACTGGTCCAAGTCGCCCCCAGCTAGCCCTTCCAACGCGCCTAATGTGGCCGCCGCATTGGGTGCTTCACCGGCGACTTTACTTTTGATCAAGCCGATAAGACTGGCTGATTCGCCGCGCAACACGTTCCATTCAACGATTGGATTGTCCAGAGTTCCGCCAACTGGGACTGTCAACGTGGGAACTCCTAGGGCCTTAACTTGCTCGCGGCTCGCAAACTGTTCAACTGGAATCGGAACCTCAAGAGTTAAAGCCAAACGCTTGTCGAGCAATCCGACGGAACCTGAGGACTCGAATTGCAACCGCGAGTCAACACGCGGCAATCCGACTTGAAGGCCAGCATGAGTTACCTGGGCATTCTTCATTCCGATCGCGATTTGCGATCCGTCGACAAACACCAGTTCATGCAGCGGTTCAATTCCTCGAAATTTTGCAATCAAGTCGAGGAGGCTCACGATGGTAGGCTGCGTTGGTCCCGTTCGCACTGTGTGCAGAGTCAAAACAGCGCTGCCCGTCGATTGAATCGGCTCATCCAACGGAATGTCCAATGCTGCGATATCCAGCGATACCTTTCCGTCAAACCAGGCTGATTTAGCCATCAGTGGAACAGCGTAACCCAGTCCTAGCTCGATCAACTCAGTCGTCAATTCAACTTGTTTCAGCACTTGAGCTGGCGCGACTTGCACTCGCGATGGCCCCTTCGCAGCCAGATACTGAATATTGAGATCGAAAGGCGGAATGACTACCAGCGGGTCGAATTCGTTTTCGCGCTCCACCTTAGCAGAGGCGCCGACAAGAGCAACTTCGACATCGATTCGCAGCTTTTCTTTCACTTTTTCACTGCCATTTGCCTGCGACTTCCCTTCGATGGCTTTAATGAGTCGATCGAGATTCGACGCGTCCGAAAGCAACTTTGCGTTGACTGTTGGCCGAACAACTTCAATTCGTCCTAAATTTCGACCGCCGAGCAAAAATCCGAGCAGCCCTCGGTCGGAACGAATCTCAGCAATAGAAACCAAACCCAGTCCATCCGCCTGCGCGACTCGGATTTGTTCGAATCTCAAGGGTGAAAGCCATCTCAAATGGACATTATCGATGCTCAATTCAAAGTCGTCCGCCGCCAAACGATCCACGAGCGGCTGGTAGATCCACCGGGTTCCCAAAATTGTTGGCAACATCAATACGCTGACCATCAGCAATACGGCCAGCGCAAAACCGATGATCGCAAGTCGTTTGATTCGTCGACCCAGCATGGTTTTCTTCATCCATTAACTCAATGAATACTTCAGACGTCCTTCTTTTTCCGCGATTCTTCGATCTGGCCAAGATTGTAGAGCTTACCCTTGCCAGCCCCGGGACAGACCTCGCAAGTCGTCTCCCAATCCGATTCACTGCCAAGGTTGGAATTCCAAAACGGCCAAGTCCTACACTGAAGCGGCCGTCCTTGGTACGCCAAACACTTACGAGTCTCTGGATCTAGCAAGATGCAATCGCCATCGGAGTATTCTACTAGACTAAACCTCGCACCGACGCGGCGAATGAAACGATCTTTGAAAGTTTCGATCTCCATCTCCATCGCGGTCGCCAGGTTGAGGATTTCCACATCGTCGACCCAAACGTAACCGGGAGCGCCGCTACAGCAGTCACCGCATTGAGAGCACGTAAACTTCAAACCGTCTTTGTACCAAGGCTGTTTCATACTTAAGAATCTTCGAGTTCACTTCCGGTAATAGTTCGCAGCGCATTGAGAACCGCTCGGACTTCGGCCTGTGTTGAGTCGTGTCCGAGGCTGATGCGCAAGGTACCGCTTTCGGTTATTGTTCCGATGAAGTTATGAACTAGGGCTGCACAATGCAACCCGGCCCGAGCTTCAATCCCGAAATTCGCGTCCAGCACACTCGCTAAATCATGATTGTCCCAGCCTTCGACCGTCAAGCTAACCACGGGAATCGCGGCCGCTTCATCGATGGCAGCATACACTCGAATTCCCCGAATAGCTCTAAGACCCAACAGCAATTCTTGATAAAGCGGTCGCCAGGATTGCGATGTGTCCGCCGCCCTTGCAGCTACTGCCAACGATACAATGCCTGGCAAATTCAAGTTGCCCACTTCGACACTTTGCGGCCAGCTTGAAACTACATCGATCAATTCACTAGAACTGCCCGTTCCCCCAGTCATTAACGGTTGGAAGCCCGACTGAAACTTTGGGGCTAAATACAGAACTCCTGTTCCCGACCAGGCTCGCAACCCTTTATGACCCGCCGCTGCCAGCACATCAATGCCCATCGTTGCCACATCCAGCGGTAGATAACCCAAAGTTTGCGAGGCGTCGACGACCAGCCCCACGCCGTATTTTCGTGCGACTTCTGCAATCGGTTCGATCCCTTGAACCGCTCCGGTTACATTTGAAGCATGGCCAACTACTATCCAGCGCGTAGCAGGTCGAATCGCTGCTTCAATCTTCGCCGCCGTGACCAAACCGACTTCAGAACATTCGACAACGGTTATCGAGTTTTGACCAGACTTCACTAGCTGCGATAGTGGACGCAGAACACTGTTGTGTTCCATCGCCGTGGTCACGACATGCTCGTCGTTGTGCAGCAGTCCGTGCAGGGCCGCGTTCAGGGCGTGCGTGCCGCTATTACAGAAAGCAATACAATTTGCATTCGGAGCATGAATCAACCTCGCGATGGCCAGTCTTGCATCAGCCAGCCAGCGATCAGCCATCTGCGCGCTGCGATAAGAACCTCTGCCGCTCGTCGCGCCGCAGTTTTGAATGAAGTCGAGGGCTGCTGCAGTCGCGCTGGGCAATTTCGGCCAACTGGTGGCGGCGTGGTCAACGTAGATTCTTGTTACGTTCGTTTCGCTATCAGACCTGTCCGCCATGACTTAACCACCGATCCGATACATGGCTCGCTCTGGCGGCTGAAACTCCACTCCACCAATCCCATGCGCGGCATGCTTCTTCCCTACACAATCCTGCACAAGCGCCAGCATTTTGTCATCGTTGATCGCAGAGTCTGACAGCAATGCACCAACATCCCATTCGTCATGCCCAAACAAACAATTTCGAAGTTTACCTTCAGCCGTCAAACGCAAACGATCACAGTTCCCGCAAAATGGTCGCGTCACCGAATCGATGAAGCCAACAACCCCTTGGCCATCAGCGAAGCGATAGTCAGTCGCTGGTTGACTCGCATCACGGATTGCAAGAGCTTCAAGGGGTCCAAAGTGTTCACTTAGAACTCTTCGCAATTCGTCGCCTGTGACAACCCGCTGTTGCTGCCAGGCCCGTTCGGCATCCAGAGGCATAAATTCAATAAATCGCAGTGGTAGATGTTGCGATCTCGCGAATTCCGCCAGCGGCAATACGTCGTCGTAATTGACCTCTCGCAAAATCAGTGCGTTCAGTCGCACTTGAAGTTCAGGAAACGCTTTCGTGGCGGCAATCCCTCCAAGAACTTTTACAAGTCCCTCGCGTCGGGCAAGCACCTTGAAAGTCGCTTCGTTCAATGTGTCCAAACTGATGTTGATCCGCTTTAAACCAGCTTGCACCAAGGCAGGTAATTGAT
>JANNNN010000794.1:0-2601 GCA_031398555.1 Planctomycetia bacterium
TCCCAAGCTACGTTTTTTAGAATGCAGTTAGTGTGCTTCCAACAAGATTATCGTTGCCAATTGATGACGCGCTGCCGGATATTGTGGCGGCGGTGCAGTCGAATGCTTGCGTAGTGGTGGAAGCGCCTCCAGGGGCTGGAAAGACGACTCGCGTTGCACCAGCTTTGCTTGAAATCAACGCCCAAAAAGTTGTGTTGGTCCAACCGAGACGTATTGCGGCTCGCGCGTCGGCGAGCAGGATTGCCAGTGAATTAGGGGGCGACGTCGGAGGACTGGTCGGATACCAAGTTCGCTTTGATCGGCGAGTGAGCGCGGCGACGCGGTTGGTGGCGATGACTCCAGGTATCCTACTTCGCCAACTGCAATCCGATATCGAACTAGCCGGTGTTTCAGTCGTGATCTTGGACGAGTTTCATGAACGGTCGCTTGAATACGACTTGCTGCTTGGGATGCTCCGGCGGGTTCAAACGGAGCTGCGGCTGGATTTGCGATTGGTGGTAATGAGCGCGACGCTGAACACTGAGTCGATTCGCGAGTACTTACACAATCCGCCAGTCATCAGTGTCCCAGGACAATTGCATCCAGTCCAAATTCATTACAGCCGTTTTGGGACTCGCGGCAGGCTGACGGACTTGGTGGCCGAGCAGACCGCGCGGGCGGCCATGGAGAATTCCGGTGACGTACTAGTCTTCTTGCCTGGAGCAGGTGAGATTGAACAAGTCGCTCGGCAGTTGGAAGGTCAGGCGGCTCGCGAAGGCTGGGAAGTGATGCGACTGTTCGGCGACATGGCCGCGCAGGATCAAGATCGCGTACTGCAACCATGCTCGCAGCGTAAGATTATCCTGTCGACAAACATTGCCGAGACTTCGCTGACGATCGATGGTGTACGAGTTGTCGTGGACAGCGGGTGGGCTCGGGTGCAGCGAGTGGATCCGAGCTTGGGACTGAACAGTTTGGAACTCGAGCCGATTGCTAAGGCCTCCGCGGTACAGCGAGCGGGTCGAGCGGGTCGGACGGCCCCAGGGGTCTGCTATCGGTTGTGGGATGAGGCGACCCATCGTAGCCGCCCCGAACACCTGGAGCCAGAAATTCTGCGAGTGGATTTGTCGGGGGCCGTGCTTCAGTTGCTCTGTTGGGGCGAGTCGAATCTCAGCGTGTTTCCATGGGTAACCGCGCCTCGCGAGTCGGCTATTGAACTGGCGTTGCAGTTGCTCGAGCGGATCGATGCGATCTCGGCTGGGCAACCAACACCACTGGGACGCATGCTGGTTCAATTGCCGGTCCAGCCACGATTGGGACGACTGCTGATCGAAGGACACACGTTGAAGATACCGCAGAGCGCCGCGCTAGTGGCGGCGATGTTGTCGGAACGCGATGTGTTTGATCGAGCGCAGCAAACTGGTACGGTGCGGAAAGGAACACGCCCCGAGAGTCGCAGTCAAACGAATGCGACGCATCATCACGATTGCGATGTGACAAACCGACTTACTGTGCTGCAAAATTTCTTGCGAGGTCGCAGCGGATCGTGGGAAACAGGTTCAATGGCCGTAAAGCCAGGGGCGGCTCGGCAGGTGGCGCGGGTTGCGGAGCAATTGGAGAAGCAAGCGGAGCAGACGTTGGGACGAGTGACCCGTCATTCGGATTCTCACGAATCCAGCTGCGCGGACCAACTGCCGCGAGCGCTGTTAGCCGCGTTCCCCGATCGGCTCGCGCGCAGGCGTGGGCCAAATGATGCGCGGGGACTGATGGTGGGCGGTCGCGGAGTGAAACTGGAAAACAGTTCCGGCGTGCGTGAAGCCGAATTGTTTTTATGCATTGATGTCGATGCGGGCGGAAGTGAAGCGAGTGTGCGGCAAGCCACGGCGATCGAGCCCGAATGGTTGCCCATTGAGCACCTGCGGCAAAGCGACGATCGTTTCCTACACCCAACTCAAGGGACCGTGATTACCCGTCGGCGTACCTACTGGTTGGATTTAGTGATTGAAGAGACGCCGGTTGCCACGCCGCTGGACGAAACCACTGCGGAATTATTGGCGGGGGCGGCGGTGCAACAATGGCACAAGGTAATGCCGAACGACGACAAGTCGCTAAACAGTTGGCTTGGCCGAGTGCGTTGGTTGGCCGAAGCGATGCCCGACAGCGGGCTACCGGCGCTGACACCCGAAGGTTTGCGAGCGTCGCTGATCCAGTGGTGTTACGGACTGCGAAGTATCGATGAACTGAAGCAGTTGCCATGGCGCAGTTTGCTGGAAGATTTGCTCGACGCCAATCACCGTCGCCTATTACAACAAAGTGCACCTGAGTCCTTCACGTTACCCAGTGGCCGGACGGTGACGTTGCAATATGAGTTAGGAAAGCCACCGATTCTTGCAGCGCGGATTCAAGAGTTTTTCGGCTTGAAGGAAACTCCGCGGGTGGCGGGTGGCCGAGTGCCCTTGCTGCTGCATTTGCTGGCTCCGAACATGCGTTGCCAGCAGATTACGGATGATCTGGCGAGCTTTTGGAAGAACACGTATTCGGTGGTCAGGAAAGAGTTGCGGATTCGCTATCCGAAGCATTCATGGCCCGAGAATCCGTAGGATGGGACCATTTGTCCCGTCC
>JANNNN010000797.1:0-11724 GCA_031398555.1 Planctomycetia bacterium
GCGGCGAAAGTCATAAAATCACAAGCAGCTTGGCTCGTTGCGGCATCTTGGCGGGACTGCTTGTCGAGCAACTCAAATAGTTCTCGATTACCGAATCGCAATTCAAGAGCGGCTTTTAGAAATGGGAGCCAAGTGGGAGCAAGCCAAGCGGGCCACTGTGCTTCTACGATGGCCAGCGATTCACGGGCTGAATTCAGTTCAGCTTTCTTGCGACTACTGTGCATTGCGCCAAGTAATTTAAGTTTCCAAGGAAGAGCTTTAGCAAGCGGAGCATCCAGTCGTTGGCTACTAAGTTGTTTGACTAGCTTGTCGGCTTTGTTAAGTTCATCGTTGCCGAAGTAATGATCAACTAGCTGCAACGAAGTTTCGATCTCACTCGGAAATGCACTCACATAGGCCTCTTTGGCTTTGATGAGCCGCTTTTCAGCCGCCTCTATCTGAGCCTTGGTTAAGAGGCGTTCTAATCCAATCTGGCGTTCCAGGGTATCGAACAATAATTTGTGGGCATCTCGATTCTTGGGGTAACCCTTGATCGCTCGGCCAAGCATCTGCTCGATCGGTTTGAAGTCTGGAGGATCCATGAGGAAGTAATAGTTTTCATTGGCCGACTCTGTCTCCATGACGAGCATTCGAGCGACATCCAAGTGCATGCAACTTGCCAAGGCGCTCTTTTGCTCACCGGAAAACTGAGTCATTCCGGAAAGGTCTTCTGCAATGTACGTTTGTGCGGTCTCTATTCGATCCTCTTCGGCGTCCTCAAACTCCCGCATATATAAAAACTCTTGCAAGTTCCAACGCGGGTCGTGCGGAGGACCTGGCACCGTCTTTTTAAGCAGCATGAAGACTTCCGGCGATGGTTGCGCACAAGCGTGATAAACAAACGCTTGCGAGAACTTCGCTACAAAGTCGGCATCAACGCGTCGAAAATCATCGCGAAAGTTCGTCAGCATTGCGACTTGTGAAGGTGAAAAACGGGCTTCCGGATCGCGTATTTTGACCGATAGGATCTGCTTAGCGGAGGCAATTGCACTCGACCGGTGCAGCAGCATTCTCGCGGTCTCCACGATATGTTTTGGAGGCGCGGTGAATTCCGCAAGCGTATGATTCAACTCAGCTTGGATTAGTGTGGCCGCGATTCTTGCCGGTCGACGATTCGCGTCCAATCGCTGCCAATTTTGTTTCGCGGTCTCAAAATCCTTTTCATAAAAGCCGCAAAGACCACGAACAAATAGTTTCCAGTCCGCATAGGGACTGCTGCGAGCGAGGTTCTTTAACAGCTCGTTGGCTTGGGCAAAATTGCCCCTACTCACCGACTCCAAAGCTTCCATCACCGCTGTGCATTCCAGCTTCAATCCATCGGAAAGTTGCTCGCGGCCAACATTGGTAAATACCGCCAAATCCTCGACGCGCTCGTTGCTCGCCGGCTTAGGTTTCAACCCCGCTAACTCTTTTTCAGGCGAATTCCGAAGCGCCCCACGAGTAGTGTCAGACGCAGGACGAGGGGTCGGGCGACCTCGGTTTTTCCGAGTTTTCGATTTACGCGATGCCATGGACCACTCCCTTCGAAAGCAGTTAGCTGGTTCTAGTCGATTTGCGAATTCATAATTTAGCGGAAATACTCGAAGTACAAAATCCGTGCGTCCAGTTCGGCCGTAGCTGGTTTCGTACGAAACCGGACAAGCCCGCAAACAGACCCTGCAGACATTTGCCTATTCGGTTTGTCACCAAACCAACCACGGAACCAGTCGGAACCCCTTTTGGCCAAACGCTCCAATTTGTACGATCTGTGTAGTGTGCACCCACCGAGAGATTTAAGTTTGCGTTTCCCAGTGAGCTAACCGATCGAGGTAACAATGGCTGGTGTTGTTGAACTGACTCATCCATTGGTTAGCCATCATCTGACAATCCTGCGAGATAAGCACACTCCGCCTTCGCTATTCCGTCAGCAGACTTACCGCTTGGCGACATTGTTAGCGTTTGCGGCGACTGAAGATTTGCAACTTAAGACAAAACGGATCGAAACACCGATCACTACGATGGATGGAGCCGAATTGGCGCCTAAAATCGCGTTGGTGCCAATTTTGCGAGCTGGTTTGGGGATGATCGAACCGCTGCAGCAATTGTTGCCCGAAGCCGCCGTATGGCACTTAGGGATGTATCGGGATGAAAAAACGGCTTTGCCCGTCGAATACTATTGCAAGCTAGAGGCGGGCGGGGCGAGCGATATTGGGTTCGTGATCGATCCAATGCTTGCTACCGGCGGCAGCGTGGTTTCTGCCATCGAAGCCCTCCATCGATGGGGCTGCCCAGACGTTCGAGTCCTCAGTATTATCGCGTCCAAGCCAGGAATTGAGCGACTTCAACGAGAGTTTCCGCAAGTCAGCGTCTATGTTTGTGCGATAGATCCCGAACTGAACGAGCACAAGTTTATCGTCCCTGGTTTGGGCGATGCGGGAGACCGTATTTTCAACACCGTCCCACGCAGCGAGTAAAACGCACAATTTGAGGGGCGACTTGGGGGACTGGGCTAGCTTGACAGCGTGAAAGTGTGTGCCTACGATGCCTGGACGATTCGAACAGACTGACTAGCTAATTTACGATTAGGGGTCCGCTTACGAATTCTGGTTTATTGAAACTAAATGTTAGAAAGGTTTTGCTGCAATGACTCACGTGGTCACTCAACCGTGCGTTGGATGTCGTTATACAGACTGTGTCGTAGTTTGCCCGGTAGAGTGTTTCTACGAGGGTGAGAAGATGTTGTACATTCACCCTGAAGAGTGCATTGACTGCGAAGCTTGCGTTCCAGAGTGCCCAGTGGAAGCGATCTTCCACGAAGACAACGTCCCAGATGAATGGAAAGAGTACATTCAACTGAACGCCGAAAAGTCGGCCGAAAGTGAAGTCATCACCGAGAAGCAAAAACCTCTCGCTGATAGTTAGGCTTCAACTACAAGCTTGGGACCACTGTTCGGGTTACTGTTCGGGTTACTGTTCCGAGCATTCAAGTTTGCGCAAGGCGGACGCCAAGTGTCCGCCTTTTTGAGTGTCCAAGTTTTGGCTCAAATGTTCTTATGCCATTTCCAAGCTTTGATTGGCAACCAATAGAAGTTTAATAACTTCTAAAACTCGCCTTCGATGCCTAGTTGCTTCATCTTCCGGTATAAATTGGATCGATGTAGCCCCATGCGCTCGGCGGCTTTGGCTAAGTTGCCGGCGGTGGAATCGATGTGCTGGCGGATGTAGCGCGATTGAAATAGGTCCGTCGCGTCGTTTAACGTTAGGTTGGGTGGAACCTGAGAAACGTCACCTGACGAAGCGGGTGACAACACAAAAGCAAGATCGCTTTCTTCGATCACCGAACCGCTGGTCAGGTAAGCGACCCGTTCCATCAGATTTCGCAGCTCGCGGACATTGCCTGGCCAAGCATGACTGAGTAGACGTTTTCGAGCGTCTTCCGAAAGTGCTGGAGGTGGTCGACCGATCTGATGCCCGAACTGATCGAGAAAGAACTGAGCTAAGATAATGACATCTTCGCCTCGCTCGCGAAGCGGTAGCAAGTTCAAGGTTACCACTGTTAAACGAAAATAGAGATCTTCGCGAAAGCGTTTCTCACGAACTAGTTTGGCTAACTCTTGATTGGTGGCAGCGATCACACGCACATCAGTTTGAATCGAAGCCGATCCGCCGACCCGAACAACTACCTTATCTTCAAGCACTCGCAGCAATTTGGCTTGTCCCGCCAAACTCATTTCGCCGATTTCATCGAGCAGCAGCGTTCCACCGCTGGCCAATTCGAACTTGCCGGCGCGGTCAGCGATCGCATCGGTGAAAGCGCCTTTTTGATGACCAAACAATTCGCTTTCGAGCAATGATTCGGCGATTGCTGCACAGTTCACCGCCACAAACGGTTGATCACAGCGGCGACTTTGCAAGTGCAAACTTCTGGCAATGACTTCTTTGCCAGTTCCATTTTCGCCCAGCAGCAACACGGCCAGCTCAGTGGGCGCAACCCGACTGACTGTATCCCGGAGAGCTTTGATCTGAGCGCATTCTCCGATCATTTGCAGAGTGGACGAAGCAGTTTGAATCAATCGATTTCGGGTTTGAATGAGGGCGTCGATGCGTTGCGTATTCTCGAGAGCCGCCGACGCGTGGCGCGACAACTCGACCAAAAACTGTTCATCGGTTGGCGAGAATCGACCATCACGATGATTGAGGACTTCGAAAACCCCCATGGTTTTGCCGCGCGCATCGACCAGTGGAGCTGCCACGAGGCTGCGTGTGATGTAGCCAAGTTTTTCACCGACACGAGCGTTGATGGCTTGGGGATCTTCCGAATTGTCCCAACGGCGTGAATGCCCCGTGCTCAATACTTCACCGGCAATGCCTTGATCATCGCGAATCCGCAGCGGTTCGCCTTCCACGCCCATCGCGGGGTGCCCGACAAGCTGGCTTTTTGCGCGATCCCAAAGGAAAATACTCGCTCGATCGCCTTGCAGCACGCGTGTGGCCGCTTCGGCCATGTTTTTTAGCAACTCACTGAGGCTCGCCGAGCGTTGCCAACTGACAGCGATCTCCATCAGCATTTGCAGTTGAGCGACACGTGTGCCGATGCGAGTCTGTTCGGCGGCAATTTTCAATCCGTCGTGGAGCATCTGCGCCAACACGCGCGACTGTTCATCGCTGATGATGTTACCTGGACTGAGCAAGATGACTTCTGCTAGTTCGCCGCCGCCCGAGACTGGAACAGCTAACCAATTGTTCGCGAGGAGCATAGACAATTGATCGGCCGCATTGGCAGCCAACTCGATAGGCAGATTCGCTAACGATCCGACCGAGCCAGCCGCTTCCCAACGTTGATCAAATTGATGTACCCAAGCTACTCGCGCATCGGCGAACTCAGCACTGAGTGCATTCATTGCTCGATTGCGAAAGTCCTTGGCGGATTTTGCATTACTGGCCGCAGCGAGAAGCTCCGCGGCGAGACTGTAATTGCAATTTTCCACCGACTGGCGACCGCGAGTCATCACTACTTGCTCCGTGGAGGTGGTGGGAGTGCATCCGGCTTGCCAGCTTGCGCAGAGACCAGCGTGCAATCAAACGATAGCCGCAATCGCACGTTGGAAATTGACGCCACTAGAAATTTACCCACTAATCCTGAACCTCGCCTTTTGGCTCTGGCAAAAAGAACCCGATAGCAAATGCGAGGACGGCGATAACGGTCGCAACGTATCCCGCCGCTTGGGCCATGACGATCGGTGTTACTTTGTCTGCGGCACCTGCTAAAAACGGAGCGACGACATTGGTCGTGACAACCGCCATACTGGTTCCAATCATTCGTCCACCAACATTGGTCGCAAAGCTTCCTCCGGTCCCTCGCAAGTGCAGTGGGAAGACCTTGGGTAGATATTCACCGAAGTAACTGAACTGTGCGACAGTCAAAAGTCCGCATACTCCATAGGCCCAGTAAAAATTCGAACCGCCGGACTTGTACAAAATGAAGTAGGCGAGCGGAATCATCAACAGCGCCGGAATCTGAAATACCTTCAAAAGCATCACTCGGCTAATTCCAAAAATGATCAAGCACGCGAGCAAGATGCGACCCACCAGTCCGCCAATTTCTTGGAAAAACTGAACTGTGTTCCCAACTTCTTTAACTTGATCGTTGAGTGGGTCTTGGAGTTTTTTATTATCGCGAAGCTTGAGCCGAATCTCTTTGCGTTCCGGCGAATCAGGCGTGGTCTCATCATAGGATTTGTTAAGTGCAGCCGCCTCTTTTCTCAGCGGTGCGAGTTCTTTGTTCTGTGCCGCAAGCTCAGGTAAACCTGGAGCAATACGAAGCGGTGTCAACTGAAGAGCCCCAAATGCAATACCGTATGCGCAAGCCGACAGCATGGCAGTTACGATCGTCACGCGGCGAAACTCTGGTGCGAACAAGGCGCTGATCTTCGGTCGTTTTAAAGTCCCGGCCGCTCGTCGTTCCTTCCAAATGCGAGACTCAGGCACAAATGGCAAAAGGATAGCGATCGGAATTGCTGGCAGAATTCCAGTTGTCAAAAGGTAACGCCATGAAGCAGGATCTGAGCCATTGGGGGCAAGCGGCAGACCAAAATCGGGCAAGCTTGAAACGTTCCTCAAAATCCACACGTTGATTGCTGTCACTAAGATACCTCCCAATGATGCAAAGGCTTGAGTGATTCCCAGCCAGCGTTCACGCTGTTTCTTGTCTTCAAAGACTTCGGCCAGCCATGTTATGGCGGCAACGAATTCAACGCACACACCGATAAATGTCGTACTGCGAAAGAAGATAAACCAGGTTAGAGTCGTGCTATAAGCGGCTAAGAAGGGCGAAAGCGAGTAGACAAAAATGCTAGCTGCCATCACAAACTTACGACCTAATCGATCGGTAAGTGCTCCGCCAATCAACCCAAACACGCCACCGCATAGGGCGGTGATCCACAGTAGTCTTCCCGTCCAAAGACTTACAGAGGGATGATTCAGCGGAACGTCCAATAACTCCGCGATCGCCGGTGGCGCTGCTAATGGCGTCATCAGCAATTCGTAGGTATCGAACAGGAACCCTATACTTGCGATAACGATGATCAACCAGGTCGTTACTGAGAACTGATTCTTAGTTTCCATGGAGATGGGCTTTTGGGGGTGGGAGCGAATGTGTGATTCATATTTGCTGGTAAAGAGTATAGCCGGACAGCCTGCCGCTATCGAGTACCAACGCTCGTTGCAGAATAGGGTTTCGTAAGAAACCCAATGCCGGTTCACGTAGCTGGTTCCGCGAGAATCCGGCTGCGATAAAGTCGTTTTCCAGTTCGTCCGGCTTCTCACGAAACCAGCTACGTTGAACACACTCCACGTAAGTTGATCAGGCGTTAGGCTTCGGCTGTAACAAACAGTGAAAGCCGAGGCAGATTTCTTCATCGACTCGTTCTTCAATGGCTTCTTGTAAAAGAGCATTGATCTGGGCCATTTTGGCCGGGTTCAATGCGGCCGAGACAATATGCTGGTCACCGCTGGGACCGACAACAATCGTGGTCAACACGGCAACTGTGTCGGGATGCTGGAGTGCTTGAACCACATGCTCTCCCACTTGATTTTCCAAGTTCTTGATTTTGCTAACGAAGCGCGCGACCTGCTGACCGGTCGCGTTCTGAGCGACTCGTTGTTGGGGTTCATCGTTCGAGTCGACTGTCATTGTCGGTCCTGTTACCAAGCAAAGATACGGCGGTTGATTATACTGTAAGCATAGTTTAAATTCGCTTTGATTACGACCGTCAAAACGCCTCTTGGAGCGTCCAGATAAATTTTGGGATTGGAGTTGTTTTGTGTGCCCCTGGCTATGCTAGTGTGAACGAAGTCTCGACTCTCAACATCGTTATGTTCAAATACGACCGTTCGGCTAGCAGTAATTGAGCCGGAGTTTTAATGGCTAGACTAGCCTGCAACTGCTGAAGCACTAGCCATACCGTCACGCTGGCTTTTTTGAGCAAGCTAATTTTGAAACACAGCATAAAAACGCCAGCGCCGCAGTGTCGCCTTTTGCTCCGCAAAAGTTGCTTCATTGTCGACATTAGCCTCGGGAATATTGACGTCGGAAGATCCATTATGCGCTGTAGCATTAATTACATCGCACTCAGTCTCTTTGTATGCGGCCTCGCGTTGTCGACCGCGTACTCTCAAACTGAATCCGCAACCAGCCCACCGCTCGACAACTTTCAGTACGCACCCGTTGCCCCCCAATCTAACGACATTTGGATTCAACGAGCGGCTGAGAGACTAACCGGTAAGATCGAGGAACTCGATGACCAGCGTATCGTTTATATGGAAGGTGAAAAACGCCGCGAGCTGCCCAGCAATCGTGTGATCCGAGTCGAACCGGTATGGCGCACAGCCGCAGCCGATGGTGCTCATAAATTGTTCTTGGATCGCAAGTTTCGAGATGCCAAAGACGCGATTACCAAAGCCGCCACAAATGATCTTCCACGTTGGCAACAGCGATTTCTAGTAGCCGAGTTTGTGGATGTGCTAGCTGCGTTCGGTGAAACGCGACTCGCCGGAGGCGTGTACCTCAAGTCGCTCGCACCCAATCAACCACCCGCTTTACTCTACGCCCAATTGCCAATGAACTGGACTACGGAATCCCCCGACCGCGGACTTTATGAAGTCGCCGTTGAATGGTTCGAGCAGCCCAATGAATGCGCTCAATTGTTAGGCGCTAGTTGGTTATTGCTTGGCGCAGATGGCAACGCGGCACGCGCCAAGTTGCTAAAACTGCAGAGTTCCAAAATAGAACCGATCGCAGCGCTAGCGGTTGCCCAAGCTTGGCGAATTGTCCCACCACCTGAAACGGAAGCAAAACTTTCAGAGTGGCTTGAGTTTCGCGACCGATTGATTCAACCTTTACAAATCGGTCCTACAGAGTTCCTTGCTGATCGAATGGCTCGGGTCGGTATGGTCGATCAAGCGATCGGCCAATGGTCGCGTATCGCATCTATCCACGCCGATCGTCCGCATCGTGCAGCGACTGCGATTGCCACTGCACAGCGACTGCTCAGTCAACAAGGTCGTGCCGATGAAGCCAAACGGTTTGAAGTTTGGGCGGAGCAGTTTAAGCTGAGATAGTCCAGCCAGAATTTGGCTAATTTTCGATCTGAAATTTGAAATCTGAAATTTCTAGATTTGACATTTCCAATCTGTTGCTTTTCGATCCTCATAAGCGGAGGAAATATAAAGACACTGAACGCTCGGAACAAATGGTCCCAAGCTAGGTTAAAACGATTGCAACCAAGCCGTGATGGATTCAAACGGCTGCCTGCAATCGGCCAGCCAAACTTTCACTCCGTCCATGCCGCTATGCGCGAACGCGATTAGAAAACTCACCATCAGAATATTAGCGGCTGGTAGAAACATCCACGAAAACAAACTTCCCAACTGCTTCAAATCCGTTTGATCGCGATGCGTTTCACGGTACGTGCTAACGAAGTGATAACCGAGCGCTATACCGAGCAAAAAACTAGGCCAAGGTAGATTTGGAAACGGCAACAGATATGCGAGTAGGCCCAAAACCAGCGCGGCCGTCGGAAAGAAATAGGGCGACGCAGTGATCAACCAATTCCCGCGCCCCTCGTAACGCACTTCGCCTCCTTCACTCATCGTTGCCCGAATGCCAACAATTTTATGAGCTGTCACGAATGCGAAGATGGCATGCGTCACTTCATGTTCCATCGTCACCAGCCAACGTCCGATAGCTAGCCGATTCAACCATCTCCGCCACAAGAAGATAAATGCTGCAATTCCGCAGCCAAAGGGAACTAGCGACCAGCTTGGTGAATAGACCAATCGAAGCAAGAGCATGAGAAGCGACCAGAACAGCACAGGGGTCAGCACGGCAGCAGCAAATGCTACGGGCCATTTCGTCCATTCGACCGTACGATCGATGCGGTCACCCCAAGTCATAGTCGATTTCTAAATGGAAGATTCACCATCAATCGATTCCACGTGCGTCCAGAGTCTGTTTTCAGTAGAGTGCACTATTCTAATGAGTATTCGCCAGCCATCGAACACGATTGGCAATTACCGATCGAAATGTAGCTGGTTTCGCCAGAAACCGGTTACCGCAAACAATGTAGCTGCTGACGTTAGAAACCGGTTGGGGCAAGGCAGTCGTTGAACCATCCGGTTTCTCACGAAACCAGCTACCCAAGGGCATCCGGTTTCTGACGAAACCAGCTACTGCTTGCCGGCTTTGCTTTCGCGGTAGGCTTTGAACCACTCGTAGGCGATGGGCAGTGCCGAGATCATGACAATGGCGAGAATGACAATTGGGAATCTATCTTTGACAAACGGGCTGGTTCCAAAGACGTAACCACCAATCAAAAATAGACTCACCCAAGTAACGCCACCGATCACGTTGTACATCCAGAATCGGCGATACTCCATCCCACCAATACCGGCAACGAACGGAGCAAAGGTCCGCAAGATCGGTAGGAATCGTGCGAGCACAATCGCTTTTGCGCCATACTTGTCGTAAAACGCTTGAGCTCGCAGAAGATGATTCTTGTTCAATAGCCAGCCGGTGTCTTTGCGAAAAATCTGAGGACCGGCCCATTTGCCGATCGCGTAGTTGAACGCGTCGCCGATGACCGCCGCAGCAATCAAGAGCGGCAGCAAAGCGGTAATGCTTATCGAACCCGGCTGATTGGCTGCCAGCGCTCCAACTGCAAACAGCATCGAATCTCCAGGGAGATAGGGTGCGATCACTAATCCAGTTTCACCAAATATGATGGCAAACAGCAAGCCATAGAACCATAGGCCCAACTGATCTGCGAACTGAGCCAGATGCTTGTCAAGGTGCAAAATCCAGTCGATAATTTCCATACTTGGCTCGTAAATCGATGCTTGCAATGTAGCTGGTTCGTCAGAAACCAGGGTGAACAAGTGAACTCTCTACCGCATCCGGTTTCTGACGAAACCAGCTACCTGATTGGCTAAAGTGCGGTGGGAGCTGGGGCAGGGATGGCTTTGCGAGCCTCCAGTTCGGCACTGATCTTGTAGATCAGCTTGTTCAGCCCTTCGCCAGTGACTGCGCTGATGCGGAGGACGTCCCGACCTACTTCTGCCGAAAGTTGCTCAAACACCTCAGTCGACTCAGGTATCTCGGCTTTGCTGACGACGATGATTTCAGGGCGCTCAGCGAGCTCAAGGCTGTAGGTCTCAAGTTCTTTGCGAATGACTCGATAGTTATCTAGCGGATCAGAACCATCGCTCGGCAGCGGCTCAACAAGATGCACCAAAATTCCGGCTCGCATGATGTGCCGCAGGAAATCGTGGCCTAGGCCGACACCCTCCGAAGCTCCTTCAATCAAGCCCGGAATATCGGCTAGCACGAAGGAACGATCGATATCGACGATCACGCGGCCCAGGTTGGGGAATTTCGTCGTGAACGGGTAATCGGCGATCTCAGGGCGAGCTCGAGACATGCGGCTGAGCAGCGTGCTTTTACCCGCGTTGGGTTTACCGACCAAGCCGACGTCAGCAATAACTTTTAACTCGAGGATGACGCGCCGCAATTCACCTTTAAGCCCTCTGGTCGCTTCGTAGGGGGCTTGATTAGTAGAAGTCTTGAAGCGAGTGTTCCCTTTGCCGCCATGGCCACCGCGAGCCGCGACCACATCCTCAGTTGTCGAAACCAAATCTTTGATGATCATTCCGCTGGATGCATCGATCATCACGGTGCCGGGCGGAACTTCAACAATGAGGTCTGCACCGTTGCGTCCGTGCATGTCAGAACCCTGGCCACGGCCACCACGTTCGGCTCGCCAATGTTTCCGATGTCCGAATGCAACGAGACTATTGACACCTTCTCGAGCTCGGAAGACAACACTACCGCCGTCGCCACCGTCGCCACCGCAGGGGCCGCCATGCTGGATATATTTTTCGCGACGAAAAGCCACACAGCCATCTCCACCTTTACCGGCTTCGATTTCAATTTCCGCGCGATCGACAAACATGACTTAACTGACTGGGATAAAACCCAAAATTAAATTTAGGGGTGTTTAGGGTTTATCAGCCGGAACGCACTAGAGAGCGTACCGCTTAGAAACCATTGAACGGATAGTTGTTGTTGCCGTGGTTTAGACTTATCAGCCGAAACGCGTTAGAGAGCGTCCCGCTTAGGATAATTGTCGTTACGGTGGTTTAGTCTTATCA
>JANNNN010000841.1:0-2697 GCA_031398555.1 Planctomycetia bacterium
GATCAGAGCTCTGCGGATGCGATGCAATTCAGACACCGAGTGAAACTTTCCATAAAAACAGTGAGAGAAGCGCCAACAACCGGAATGCTAGCCCTAACGAAAACTAGAAGAATATGTAGAGTCGTCCGCCAAGAGTTTTACCATCTTGCGGCCAGAATGGAATTGCGCGGCGAGGGTTAAGTCTGAGAAAAGAAAGTTAAAAATGGCGAGAAAGCTGGGGAAATTCTCGGCAGCCAGCTTTTATTCAGGAGGTCGCCCCCGCCCGGTGCGATCGGTTTCTGTCCCTGGAAAACTCACAACTTCAGCCATGATCGAAATAGTCGCACCCGGTAGGAGCGACCCAGGGAAGAAGCGTCGTGGCGAATGCTGCTAGCATCCAAGCTGACGCTGGCAGCTTCAGCCACGAGAAAAGGTCAGCCACGAGCAGCGTCAGCCATGTGTGCTAGCTAAAGCCGACGAGCGTTGTCGAGACTCGCCTTTTTGGTAGACTGGGTAAAACACGGGAGGAACTAGGAGCTTTTCCGGTAGTTTGGATTCCACCCGACGGAGCAGCCGAAAATCATGGGAGTAGCGAGCAGCAATGCGGCAGCTGATGTGAGTGGTTTACCAGCGAGGAGATCAAATCAAATGGCATCCGATGTTCGACTCAAAGAGCAGTTGCCAGAGCTAACCAACTCGATCGTGGCAACCTACACCGCCACTGACCGTATCAATCATTTGGGTCACTGCCCGCTGCCCAAATACGAAGTCATCATCTCAATCCTCGAAGATCTCAAGGACATTTTGTACCCTGGTTTCCGTCGTCGTGAGGGATTGCACATTGGCAATGTGACTTACCACGTCGGCAACTTGATCGATGGCTTGCACGACAAACTGACGACTCAAATCGGTCGAGCTTTGCAGCATGACGACCGGGTCAAGCATAAGAAAAGCGAGTGCGAGAATCAAATCGACTATGAAGCCAAAGGGCAAGCGATCACGATTCACTTTCTGCAACAGATCCCGCGTCTGCGCAAGTTGCTCGCAACCGATGTCGATGCGGCTTTTGATGGCGACCCGGCGGTAAGCAGTCGCGATGAAATCATTTTCTGCTACCCGGGCCTGGAAGCGATCACTGTCTATCGTATCGCTCATGAATTGCGGCGGTTAGGCGTTCCGTTCATTCCGCGCATGATGACCGAGTGGGCGCATCAGAACACTGGTATCGATATCAATCCAGGGGCTTCGATCGGCGAGTATTTTTTCATCGATCATGGAACCGGTGTAGTTATTGGTGAGACTTGTGATATCGGGGCGCATGTGAAGATCTATCAAGGTGTGACGCTGGGCGCGCTGAGCTTTCCCACCGATGCAGATGGTCTGTTAATTCGCGGGCAGAAACGACATCCGACGATTGAAGACCGGGTTGTGATCTACGCCAACGCAACTATTCTCGGCGGTCGAACGGTGCTTGGTCACGATAGTGTGATTGGCTCTTCGGTTTGGATTACTAGTACGGTTGCGCCGCACACGACGGTGGTGCTTGAGAAACCGAAGCTGCGAGTAAGAAATGGGCTGCCGGACGATATGCTGCCTGAAGCTAATTATCAGATCTAGCTGGAAGCCTAGGCTACGGTAGCTACACTGCTATTCATCCAGCAACTTGAACAAATTCAAGAGCATTGAAGCGGGTTCGGTGGCTGAGTTTTTGGGACCTCGCTGAAGATCCCAAGCGACGATCCAGGTTTGATCGCCTTTCTGCAAACCAAAGTCCGCCGTCAGATGCTTTTCGAAATCAGGCATGTGTGCGGCTCCGTAAAAGACGCCGATCTTCTTTTTGCCCGCTGCAATCTGCTTTTGCAAGCCGCGCAGGGCTTCGGCGTTGCGGTCGATGACTAACATTTGGTTAAGCGAACCACCGAGACTCTCGTCGAGCGAACCGGTTTTTACAAACTGCTCCGCCATGACTTGCTTCATTTTCAACGGATTGCCGAGCAGGTCGAACAAGCCAAGCTCCTCATCGGCTTTGGCGTCAGGTTGCTTGGCGGCTTCGCGAGTCGCCAAGTTCTGCTGCCGCATGATGTCAGCAAAGGTATTGAGCGCGATCGTGAAAGCGGTTTCTCCGCGTTCGGCCATTTTGTCAGCGATTTGAGTAGGAGTCATATCGGCTCTTACAAAATGTGATTTCGTATAATCCACCAGTTCAAGTTGCGACTGGAGCCCGAGCAACTTCTTCGCAGAGTCCTGCAGCATCGCGACTGGATTTGAGCCTTCACGTTTGCCACCGCGCGGGATGACCGTGTTTTCCGGTGCGACCAATTCGTAGAGTAGCACGTCGTATTGATCAAACCGCCGGTTGAGTTCTTCGTAGTAATGACGCTCACCGATATGCACCGCTCCGATGAGATCTACCGTAACGCCGGTTGGCGATGAAGATCGATAAGTCGTCACAGCCGTATCCAGCGATTTCGGCTTATTGTTCTCAGTCCGAGTCATCCTCAGAAATTCGGTCTGCGAATTGGCTGTCGATTTGCTTACCGGCGGGATGATCTGGTCACTGATCGGCTTCGCCTCTTGGGCAACCAGTGAACCTGCCAATGCAAATGTTACTGCAACACTGGTCACCCAGGCTGAGCATGCTTTGTGAAGCTCGAACTTACCAAACAGCTCTGGCATTTCGTTCCCCAAATGGTGTGAAGGGACTATTGGTCGCGCACT
>JANNNN010000880.1:0-3244 GCA_031398555.1 Planctomycetia bacterium
ACCCCCCAGAACTCGCGGAGCGCCACTCGCAAAATCGTTCGACAGATCGACGAAGACTAGTGCAGGTGCTTCAGGGAGATGTCGACCGTATCATTGATCGAGCCTTAGAACCCAATCGAGTCCAGCGCTACGCCAGCGCCCGCGATCTCGCCAATGACATTACAGCTCACCTGGACGGAAAGGCGATCTCTGTTGTTCCGCCAACTATGCGGGATCGGTGGCAGCGTTGGCAACGCCGTAATCCTATGATAGCGAAGCGCACAGTTCGCATCGGAATAAGCCTCGCTGCCATCGGGTTGCTGCTGGTGGCATTATGGGAAATCCGACGAGCGAGTCAGGCGAACACAGCAATTTCCAAGGACCTCATTCACACTTCGTTTGTGCAGAATATTCAATCGGCTTCAGAGTTCCTATTTTCGGGTGATGTTGAATCCGCCAAGCAGCGTTTACAAGTCTACTTGGACGATAAAAAAAGTCCCTATGCGCATCATTTTGCAACTCGATACCTCCAAAGTATGCTTGCTAAGCCGTCGCAGTCGCTTGTAGGACACAACCACAACATCCTGGACATGGACATTTCTAGTAACAAACGTTGGGTGGCAAGCAGTGATAAAGGAGGCGATATCATTTTATGGGATCGGATCGCTGGGGCAGAGCGTCACCGCGCGAAACCCAGCGACAAAGAGGTCACGCGGGTCAGATTCAGTCCCCAAGGAAGACTGCTAGCCACCTCTGGCCAAGATGCACTCGTCCGATTGTGGGACTCGGAAACCCTCGAACCAGTCTGTGCATTGAGTAAACACGAGCGGACCATCAATGGGCTAGCTTGGTCCCCCGATGGCGCTCAGTTGGCCTCAGGGGATCGAACTGGAGTCATATGCATTTGGGATGTTGCCAAGCAGAGCTGTGTCCGGGAATTGCCCAAGCAAGCGGACGCCATTCGATGCATCGAATGGTCGCCGGACGGGAAGTATTTAGCCTTGGCGATTAAGGAAGTTGGTGTCCAGCTTTGGGACGCCCATGATTGGGTCCAAATTCGCGAGTTTCCCGAAAAAGTTTCCGGGGCACTAGCGATTGCCTTCTCCAATGACAACCAGTTTATGGTTTATGGCGGCTATGGACGAACGCTGAAGTTTATCGATTTGCAGTTATTCTCACTAGAACTCGAGATCCTAACCCAAAGCAATGTTTGTAGCATCGAATTTGGTCGCAACCTCGACGTGTTTGTCACTGAACACAATGGCATCGTCCAGTTAATCCAACGTTCCATGACCCTGGATTCTTGGGTTCCCGCGCGACTGAGTCAATTTGGGAGTACATCGCGAGCCATTGCTGTTGACCACGATGCCAATAAAATCATCGTCGCTTTGGAAGAGGAGAGGAGGATAGATGCATATCCCTTATCACAAATTCTGGGCTATCAAACGAAGACTATTCCAACAGCTTGCATAGGTGCGATTTCCAAATTGGCACTGCCGGTGTTTTCCAATTCTGAACGAAAGGTCGCGGTTGACGATGATGAACGCTTTCGAAGTTTAAGCGTTCGAGCCAGTCCGGACTGCGCGCCCGCCTATTCCAAAGATCAGCAATTAATTGCCCTTGCATCCATCGATGGGGGAGTCAATTTAGTTCGTGCTGGCTCTTTGCAGACGGTTAAGCATCTCGACGCCGCGGCTCAAGTTGCCTCCGTCCATTTTTCACGCACTGGTGAACGTCTGTCGATCTGCGGCCGCGACGGATCGATCAGCGTTTGGGATTTCCAAGCCATGACCAATTGGACAGTAACCGAATTCGTCGGTGAAAACTTGGCAATAAGTGCATTCAGTCCGTCCGAAAATATATTTGTCGCCGGGCGATGCGATAGCTCAGATATTGTTGCTTTGAACGACCTCACCGGCGAGGCCATCGGTCGCGCAAAACTCGCCAGCGGATCCCATTCACTCTGTTTCCACCCCACGGGAAAATACCTGGCGGTCGGTGAAATGGGATGGCTTTCCGTTTGGACAAGCGATCTCTCGAGACAGCTCTGGCGTGCACCGCTAACCAAGAATGGCAGACCAGGGGTAGTCGAAACGCTTTGCTTTTCACCTGAAGACGATCTCATCGCGGCTTTGCTGCACGATGGCACGGTAGAGATTTGGGATCTGCAGTCCCGAGTCCGCGTGCTGGCCCTTCGAACCCCTACACAGCGCGACGGAACTCAGATGTTCCAACAATGGATGAGTTTCAAGGATCGCGCGACATTGTGGGTTAGTAGTGTGGATGGCAAGCAGATTTTTGAGCTACCGGCGAAACTTTGAACTTCACTCAGGGTCGTTTACGGACCGCCCAACGTTGGATAGTTGTACTGGAATAACTTTCTACGGCGGTTGTGTTGCACCAGCCGGAAAGCGTTAGAGCGTCCCGTTAGGGATACAACCGGAAGTTTACGCGAATGAAGAGTCCGGTAGGTTTCTTCCAGATGTCTTTAAAAAAATGGTGGCAAAAACTCGCCAGTTCGCATATGCTTGTAGCAGTTGAGTTGCGACCCCCAGTACCCTGAGAGCCTCTAAAGAGTTTTTACCGATGGTAGACACACTTGTCCGTTCGCAAACGCGAGGTGACCATACGGGCGTAGAATCGACCCAGGCATTCATGAATGAGTTTGAATCGGCCGACGTCTACAATACGCTCAGGCGTATGGCCACTTATCGGCTTGGAGCCATGCGCTGGGGCATGACACTCAACCCAACGATGCTCGTCAACGAGGCATTTTTGCGAATGGTGCGAGGCCATGCTTTGGATGGGTTGAAAAATGCGAATTCAAGCCGCGTGTTCTATGCTGCAGCCGCCGAGACAATGCGTAGGATAGTTATCGACCACTACCGCAAACGCAACCAACAAAAACGCGGCCGAGATTTCGCCCGCGTTGAGATGGACGTCGGTGCACTGCCTGATAAAACGGAATCGCCAAACCTACTTGCTTTGAACGAAGTGATCACTCAGTTCGAGTTGATCTACCCACAAAAAGCGGAATTGGTCAAGCTTCGATTCTTTGCCAAGATGACCATGCCTGAGTGCGCAGCCGCCCTTGGGATTTCAATTGCCACCGCCGAACGACACTGGCGATTTGCCCGCGCTTGGCTAGCAGAGCAGCTCAAAGACTGAAGATACTCTTCCGGATTAAGCCTGTTTCCCAACCAATTCTGGGTAGCACGCCCCTTAATTTACGATGGGCGTCGCGTAAGCACCAATCAACTCAGGC
>JANNNN010000906.1:0-8049 GCA_031398555.1 Planctomycetia bacterium
CAAACATCTTGAGTCAAGATTCGCTGTCCGTAGCGGCTTATAAAGCTTGGCAGCAAGTCCAGTTCGAACAGCAGTTAAATTTCTCCGAGATTATCGACGACTTGAAGGACACCAATATTATGCAGCAGCTTAAAGATCTGGAGTCTGGGCCAATAAGTAATCGCCTCAAGAGCGTCCGTGCGGAAGTTGAACAGTTGGCACGGGGTAAAGCCATTGGTGCGAAAGCACTAGAGTGGGATTCCGTGGCGGCCAGTCGCATCGCAGAGTTGTCTTCTATTTACAGCGACGTATCAGATAAAATTTCCGAAAATGGAATTACGCGTCTCGGTGATAAGAAGTATTCAATGGCCTCGGAAGTCGTTGCCCTGGTTGGCTCAATCCTGCTGACCATGTCGTTCTGCTATTACTTCAGTCACTTTCACTTCATCAAACCACTTCGCAAACTGACGGAGGTAGCCAACGGCTTGGCCGCGGGCGAAACTGCAGTCGCGATAGATACATCTCGGAATGATGAAATTGGCGAGGTGTTGCAAGCAGTCGGAAGAGTTCGCACGGTGCTTGCAGAACTGAACAATGAAGTGTGCGCCCAGATAACGCATGCCGATCAGGGCGATCTCAAACATCGGGCAGATACGGCTCGGTTTAGTGGTACGTATCGCCAATTGGCAGGGGCTATGAACCAACTTACCGATTCGTTAACTTCAATTAATTCTGAAGTCTTGAGTGTTGTCACGGCAGTCGGCTCAGGAGATCTTTCAAAGCGACTGACCGGCAAGTACTCAGGCGATTTTGCTGAGATGCAGAAGGTCCTTAACGCCGCCATCGATCGAATTGCTGACACTTTAACCCGGGTTTGCAAAAGCAATCGCGAGGCTTACACCTCTTCGGACAACGTTGAACAATACAGCCAAACTGTCGCTCGCAATGCCACTGAACAAGCTGCTGCACTTGTTGAAATCGCTGGCAGTTTAGAGGAAATGACTGCGATGACCCGACAGTCAGCGGAGAGCGCGCAGACTGCAAGAGATGTTTCCGAGAGCACGCGTGAGTCCGCCCATCGCGGGGCGAAGCAGGTGCAGAAATTGGTGCAAGCAATAGAGCGCATTAAAAAGGTTAATGACGAGCAGACTGCCATCCTCAAAACGATTGATGACATTGCTTTCCAAACTAACTTGCTCGCTTTGAACGCAGCGGTTGAGGCGGCGCGTGCCGGCGAGGCCGGCAAAGGATTTGCCGTCGTGGCAGATGAAGTTCGCAACTTGGCTCTACGCAGTGCGGAAGCGGCAAGCATAACCGCCCGAAAGACGGAGCAATCACTTTCGGAGACGGCTACGGGCGTCAACTTGGCCAATGACGTCTCGCAAATTCTAACTGAGATTTGCACATGGGCAGAGCGAAGTAGCATATGCGTAAAGGAAATCGCATCCGCTAGCGGTGAGCAAGCTTTGGGCATCGAGCAAATTAGCAACTCAGTTACACAACTTGACAGCGCATTGCAGGAATCGGCTACGGAGAGTGGCGAAACGTCTGCGGTAGCACAGCGCATGCGAGCTCGTCTAAGTGAACTAGATCGGCTGCTTAGGGCCTTTAACTTCGGCGACAACGACAGCGACCCACTAGTTGCTACAGTCAGAAAAACACTCGCTACTCGAGCAGTCAACCTTCGTCCACGCAAAAGAAATGAAAGAACCAATCGCAACGCAGAGCATTTGATACCGTTTGATTCGAAAGACTTTGCCGACTTCTGATGTTCAACTAAATGCCTGTTGTGCTCTTAGCAAAATTACGCGCATCCGTTTCGCCCCAACCATACTTTGACAGTTATAGAGACCGAATCCCCACTAGTAAACGACGCATCGTTCACAGAATAAGTTCCATTGTGCCTATAGCCGAAACGACCTTTCTTCATTTTACAAAATTGATCTCCGCGCTTGCAGGCATTGAACTCGCGGAGAATCGTAAGGAAATGCTCGTCAATCGCATTTCAACCCGATTGAGTGCGTTGAATATTCCTTCATTCGAGGAATACTATAACTTCGTTTCAACGGACACAAAAGGAACCGAGCGTCAAGCCCTTATTGAAGCTGTGACAACGCATTACACTTCGTTCTTTAGAGATACGGGACAATTTTTGCATGTTCGTGAAGAGATTCAAAAGCTCTTTGAGAAGCGATGCAACAAGGTTCGGATTTGGTCAACCGCTTGCAGCAGGGGCGAGGAGGCCTACTCGCTGGCGATAGTCGCATTGGAAGCGGCCTCGCTTGCTGGAGTCAGTAAACCCGACATTCGAATCTTAGCAACTGACATTTCTAATCAAGTTTTGCGACAGGCGTACGAAGGCTGGTTTCCCGTTTCGTCGCTGCGAAAGCTAACCATCCCGCAACGGGGTTACTTCGATACAGGACAATGCGAGATCCTAGGCGAACCCATGTTGCGAGTAAGCAAGCAACTTCGCGATCTCGTAATTTTTCGCCATCTTAATTTATGCGAACATCCATTTTTAGTGCCGGGTGAAATCGACATCATCTTCTGTCGCAATGTGCTTCTCTATTTCAACTCAAAAATGCAACAAAAGATCGTCCAATCTGTTGCTGACAGGCTGAAAATGGGAGGCTTACTCTATGTGGGGGCCTCCGAGCAGGTTCGTGGCTTTTTGCGTGGGATGGACACTGAAAGAGAATGCGTTTTTCGTAAGTTCGCCGAGAGTCACTACTCGGTCGTTGCGCAAGAAGAACATTGTGGCGCTCTCTCTTGATCCTACCCTGTCGGCTTGCCCAAAAAGATAAATGGATTAGTTGAATGAGCTACATATTGATTGTTGATGGGTCAGAAGCTGATCGAAATTTCATTCGCGACGCGATTGCTGCGACAGCGAAGGAGATCGAAATTCACTATGTGGATAATGCGTTCCTGGCGCGAGATAGGATTGCCGTGGAGGATCCGCTTCTAATCGTGCTGGATGTTGATTTACCGCGAATGTCAGGCGGAGAGTTTCTGGGGCACCTAATGCGGCATCATCCCTTACCGGTGATCATTGTCACCCAAGCCTCTAACGCGGATCGTGGACGAATTGAGAAACTGCAATTACTCGGTGCGGTCCAAACGCTTTACAAACCTAATTGCTGTAACGATGAACCTCGTTTTGTCGCCCAATTTCAATCGGTCGTGAATACGGTGTTGGGCATCCGCAGCAACGCAATTCAAAACCGCGCAAGTTTATGCAACGATCAACTGCTCGAGCAAGAAGGTGAAAGCGCCAATCATCTGCCAGAAAGTCGTCATAATATCGTACCATTCGCCATTGCGATTGGCGCGAGCACCGGTGGGCCTATGGCAATCAGCCAAGTAGTCGGGCACTTTAGCGCCAATTCGCCTCCAATTCTAATCGCTCAGCATATTTCTAGCCGATTTTTGAAAACAATGGTTAAGGGTTGGCAGAACGCAACCGACATGCGAGTCGAGATCGCCGAGCATGGTACTCAGATCACAACAGGATGTATCTATGTTGCTCCCCCAGAGCGACATATGGAAATGGATTCTGGCGGATGCATCAAGTTACTCAGTACTGTGGCAACGGACCGATTCGCACCTAGCATCAACGTTCTTTTCAACTCGCTTGCACGTAGCACACGAACAACTGCTATTGCAGCGTTATTGACTGGAATGGGCGATGACGGAGCAGACGGATTGTTGCGATTGCGAAAAACCGGCGCACTTACAATTTCAGAGCACCAAAGCACATGCGTGGTGTATGGAATGCCTGCTCGCGCAGAGGAAATCGGAGCCTCATCAGAAGTTTTGCCACTGCAGAAGATCGGACCACGGATTGTGGAATGTGTAACTCAATCGAATGCAGGCAGGCAGCGTTGGAAAACGCCATTGCCTTGCGAAACCTTGAAATAGAATTTGCAAACGAACCTAGGCCAACGGGCGACCGAGTACGTCGCGTGACATTTTTTATTGAACCAAAAAATATGAATACATTAGTCGTAGACGATTCGAGCTTGATACGTTGCGTTATTAAGCGAGCTTTGGTGGAATTGGGCGTTCCCGTTTGCGATGAAGCCGCAGATACACCCCAGGCCTTGGACATGATCCAGTACACCAACTACCACTTGGTAATCCTTGACTGGAACATGCCGGGTGGCAGCGGCATCGATGTTATTAATGCACTGCGCTTAGCTGGTAACAAGTGCCCAATCGTTATGCAAACGACCAATGCAACGAAGAGTTTTATTATGGAGGCTCTTCAAGCCGGCGCAAACGATTACATTTTGAAGCCGTTTAACACCGTGGATTTAGTCGAGAAGCTCGAGGTTCACGTTTGCAATGCCGCGATGGTGGCTCTATGAGTTTCTGCTTACTTTAATGTTAGCCCCAAGCTCTGTTCATAGTCATTACGTTGTAGTTCGCGACCACGAGCATCAGTGATTGATTGCCAAGCAACTGATGCTTCTGCGAGGGCTTCTGCGACGGGCTTTTCGCCGGTTAAGATGGTGATAAGTTTATCGGCCAAAACGCTTCGGTATTCCTCAGCACGGGGCAGACGCAGTTCATTTGGAACTTTGCCGTTAGCGGCTTGCTCCGTCGCGATGCTTTTGGCTTGCCAAGCAGAACTGTCGCTACCAGCGGTGGGTGAAACCGACTCGATTCCCAAAATGAGCGGCGAAAGTGCTTTTCGAGTCTCGCTTTGCCTCAGCCATTGAAGCAACTGTGTTGCCCGCGACGACTGGCGGCAACTTGCTGATAGCGATGCGATCAAACCACTGCCTGTATTCCATCCGGAACCCTGGTTCGATCCGATACCCTGGCCGGGAACCCGAATCGCCCTGCATCCAGTTACCTGTGTTGCAGAAGCACTTAATAAGGTCGGGGACACGATCGTAAGGGCTGGTTTAGCTTGCGTGTTAACCCAAGTCCAAGCTTGTGAAGAATCACTTGCTACCGATTGGATAGCCGTCTCCGGGGAACTTGGTTGCGTGGATAGTTTCAAAAGGATTTCGGCTGCTCTGACGAACTCAGGTTCAGTTAAACGGGGCTTCATTTTTTGTAAGTCGAACAACAGCCCATAGTCGGGCGAACGTTGCGTCAAATTAACAACGATAGCCAGGAAGCGATCAACGAGAGTGGTGCGATCGACCCCTGCAAGATCGAACTTTTGAACCGAAGACTTGGCAGGTTCGATCGCTAGTAAGTTCAACAAGCTGTCCCAATCATTCTCCTTTGTTAGGAAAGCCGCGGCGGACTCACTGACAACTGTTACGGGAATAGTCGAACCAAGTGAGACCGCCCATACTTCGCCACCATAAGAGGCTTGGCGAGCCCATACGGATGGGACCGGTTGCACATTGTCATCTGTGGCGTTCAATAAGGCAGGTAGTTTCGTCAGCCACTTACGGTCGATCATCTCGCCAAGTAGCCGTGCTGGGAAAATCGTCACGTCGCAGTTGCACGTTTTTTCCCCCAAGTACTGCTCGACGGTTAAAATGCGAATTTCCAGCTTCTGGTCAGAACCAGTCAACCAAGCGCGTTCAACGAGCGACGGATCGCTGACCTGCCCAACTATCCACAGTCGCAGCGGGACAGCGGAAGTGGCCGCTGCGGACGTTTTGGCGGATTCTGCAGAACTATTGGAATTCGATTCGCAGCCTACCAACGTCGCGAAAGTCCATATAAAAACGATCAACAACGAATAGGTTGGGAGAGTTCTAGGCATATCGAGTTGGCTTTGTCATGGATTCGTAGTTGCAATTAATGGGAGGATAGGAACAGGCCTGAAAAGAAAGTATAGTGTGCGACTATAATTTAGGGGACACTAATTTTCGCACATGCTTTTCGCGGAGCAGCTTATCTTGGCTTACACAATCGGCATTGACATCGGCACATCGGGAACCAAAAGCCTTTTGGTCGATCCAGATGGTAACATCATTGCCGAAGCTGCCGCAACTTACGGAGTTGCGATGCCCAAACCTATGTGGACCGAACAGGATCCGGAAGACTGGTGGACGGCGACCGTAAAGACCGTTCGGGCCGTGATGAAGCAAGGTCGAGCGAAGCCGGGGGATGTGAGCGCGATCGGTTTGTCTGGCCAAATGCACGGATCGGTGTTTCTCGACAAAGCAGGCAAAGTTATTCGACCGGCGTTGCTGTGGAACGACCAGCGTACGATGGCCGAGTGTGAGGAAATTACAAATTTGGCTGGCGGGCGCAGCGAACTGATTCGAATGGTCGCTAACCCGGCTTTGACTGGATTCACAGCACCGAAGATTTTGTGGCTTCGCAACAATGAACCGAAAAAGTACGAACGACTGAAACATGTGCTGTTACCCAAGGACGAAATTCGTCGCCGACTGACTGGCGAAATGGCGACCGATGCCAGCGACGCCAGCGGTATGTTGCTTTTAGATGTATGCAAACGCGACTGGTCTGATGAACTGCTAGGCAAGCTCGGCCTTGATCGCTCGATGCTTGCCAAGGTCTACGAATCCGAGGAGGTGACTGGTTCACTGTTACCTGAAATTGCCGAAAAGTTGGGGCTAACTACAAATTGCAAAGTGGTCGCTGGCGCGGGTGACTGTGCGGCGGGAGCGATCGGAAATGGGATCGTAAAGGCGGGTGTATGCACCGTCAGTTTAGGGACGTCGGGAGTCGTTTTTGTTCATTGCGACCAACCGCAATACGATCAGCAAGGCCGCCTGCACACGTTCTGCCATGCTGTTCGCGGCAAATGGCACATGATGGGGGTGACACTCTCTGCGGCCGGTTCGCTGCAATGGTTCGTTGAAAGTATGTGCCCTGAACTGGCGGCCCGGCGGGGTACCGATCCCTATCAAACGATCAATGCCGAAGCCGCCGAAGTGCCCGTCGGCTCAGATGGTCTCATCTTTCTGCCTTACTTGGCTGGTGAACGCACGCCGCACGCCGATCCTTTGGCGCGGGGTGCCTTTGTTGGCCTAACGAGCAAACACACTCGCGGTCACATGGCCCGCGCGGTGATGGAAGGCGTTTCCATGAGCCTCCGTGAAAGCCTCGAAATTATTCGACTACTTGACGTCCCCGTCCGCGAAATGCGGTTGAGTGGTGGCGGAGCGAAGAGCCAATTGTGGAAACAAATAATCGCTGACGTGACCGATCAAGCCGCTTGCACAATCAATGCTGAACAGGGCCCCGCTTACGGTGTCAGCTTGCTAGCGGCGGTCGGTTCAGGCCAGTTTAAGAACATTGAGGAAGCGTGCAAAGCGACCATCGAAGTTGTCAAGAAAATTCCGCCCCGCAAGCCTGCGGTGAAGTCGTATAATAGATTGTTCCCGATCTATCAATCGCTCTATCCAGCCCTGCGAGCTTCCTATCAAGCCATTGGTAAGTTGTCGTAAGCTATAGTTGCTCGGAATATTGCTTAGTTTCAATTTGCTCGGGACAGATGGTCCCAAGTTACCGCTCAGCTCGCAATGCGGCAAGTAATTTATGGCTTCGCTATATGTAATACGAGGACGCGATAATGGCCAGCACTATCTGCTGCGCGGTTCAAGTATCACGATCGGTCGCGACACAGCCAATCAAATTCAAGTGCATGACACCGAAGTCTCGCGCCATCATGCGAGAATCGAAATCGTCGACGACAAGTCACTTCGATTGACCGACCTAGGCAGCAGCAACGGCACTTTCGTAAACAGCCGTAAAGTTACAAGCCAGATCTTACGAAGCGGGGATCGTGTCCAAGTCGGCGGAACTTTAATGATCTTTACAGGCGGTCCCGAACCGCTGACCCCAACACCGCACGATGCGGTGAACATCGTTGGCAAAAGTGCCTCGCTGGACCTGTCGCAAATTCGGTCATCCATACAGACGCCCCACGAGCGCAATCCCTTGTCCAGCGTGTCGGAAATTGCAAAAACGCTGAATCAAGCCAGCGAGGACCCCAGCAAGGATCCCAGCAGCGACCCCAGCGAGGACCCCAGTGTTGTACCGTCGGCAAGCGAGACATCCGAGATGCGGACACATTGGGAGCTAGTCTATCTCGTTGGACAAGCGATCAGCCGCACCGTGGAC
>JANNNN010000913.1:0-3139 GCA_031398555.1 Planctomycetia bacterium
GGAGTTTGGATATACGCAAGTCGAATTGATCGGTAAGCAGTGGGGCGCAACGCTGGCCACTTTTGCCGGTGTGCTGTCGGACACGGTAATCAAGATACAGTTGGCAGAGCCACTGGAATCGTTTCAAAAATTGGCGACGACCGAAGATTACGAAATGCCGCTAGCGAATCTGTTGCCTAACGTCTTAAATCACTTCGATCTACCCGAGTGTTACGCAGAGTTGGGCAAACGGCTCAGCGTGGTTCACATTTAGCTGTCGCTCTTTTAGTGTTAAACTAATCCCCAGCTACGATTGAGTGTCGCTCAATTGTCTCAATTGTCGCCCAGCTGCACTAATTAAAAATTGCTTCGAGCTTGTTTGATTCCATATTACGCAGCTCAACAAACGAATAGCCACGGAGGCGACTTAGCAACTGACAGCCGATTTGACAGAAAAATTACGACACGGCTCGCGGATCGCCGGTGCATTTCAGGCTTCGCCGGGCCTGCGCAAACAATAGCAGTTTGAGTGGAATTTCCTAGATTCAATTGAGTGTGTTTTTGTTCCTCATTGCGCCGCTGCTACAGCCATTGATATCAATACTAGTGGGTTCGCTGGTATTTTTTTATTGTCCGTTTGCCTTACTGACAAAAAATGAGCATCCCAATCTTGCTGTCAATAATCTTCCTGTCAATTGGATGAGTTATAATTGATTCTGCGAGATCACTCCCGCCACCCGAGCACCCCCACTTCAAAAGCTCACTCGATGTTTAGACTTCGATCATGCACGCTGATCGCTGCTACCTTTGCCAGCTTAATTGCAACAAGCGTGGCAGATGACGAGGTTGCAAATGAGCAGTTCTTTCAAGCCAAAGTTCGGCCCATTTTGGCAGCCAAATGCGATTCTTGCCACGGTCCAAAAATCCAGAAAAGTGGCTATAGGTTGGATGTTCGCGAAATCGCACTCGCTGGGGGCGACTTTGGCGACCCGCCGATCGTGCCGGGCGCGAGCTCGAAGAGCGCACTGCTGAGCTATGTATCAGATCAGTCGTCCGCTGTTGTGATGCCACCCAAGGATAGCGACGTTGCACGACTCACAGCCGACGAAGTTGATGTGCTGCGAGCGTGGATCGATCGGGGAGCCGCTTGGCCCGATTCAGCAAACGCAAAAATCGAAGATCCTTTGGATTGGTGGAGTTTTCAGCCGCTTCGAAAACCTGTGGTAATTCAAGCCGATTCGGCGGCGATTGATCACTTTGTCAACGTAAAACTTGCTGAAAACAATTTGACGATGTCACCACCAGCCGACTCAAGAACGCTGGCGCGAAGACTGTATTTTGACTTGATTGGATTGCCGCCTACGCCTGAGAAACTGGATGCATTTGAACGAGCGAGTCGGAGTGATGCTAAAGCAGCGCTCAATCAATTGGTCGAAGAACTATTGGCTTCACCACAATACGGTGAACGCTGGGCGCGGCATTGGCTCGATGTCGTGCACTATGGCGATACGCACGGCTATGACAAAGACAAACCGAGGCCCAACGCGTGGCCGTATCGTGACTATGTCATTCGAGCACTGAACGAAGACAAGCCGTACGGGCAATTCATCGAGGAACAGATTGCTGGCGACGTGATTTATCCCAACACTCGCGATGGCATCGAAGCGCTGGGTTTCATCGCTTCGGGTCCATGGGATTTCATCGGACACGTTGAAGTGCCGGAGACCAAGACCGATGGCAAGATCGCAAGGCACTTGGATCGCGATGATATGGTTTCGAATACGATCGGCACTTTCTGCAGCGTCACGGTCCATTGCGCTCAGTGCCATCAGCATAAGTTCGATCCGATCAGTCAAGAGGATTACTACAGTTTACAAGCCGTCTTTGCCGCCCTTGATCGTACCGATATCAAATACTACAGCGATGAAGCGACGCAGCGTGAATTCTGGGAGCTTGAGCAAAAACAGAACGCAACCAAAAAAGCTCTTCTTCAAATCGAAACTCCGCTCAAACAAGCCGCTGGCGAAGAATACGCGGCTCTTACAAATCGCATTGAAGAAGCGGCGAAATCAAGTGCAAAAGAGGCCAACAAGTCGCCAGAGTTTGGTTACCACAGCCAGATTTCCACGACCCAAGATCAAGCAAAATGGGTGCAAGTCGACTTAGGTGAACGCATAGAACTCGAACGAATAATCCTGCTTCCTTGTTACGACGATTTCAATTCGATCGGAGGCGGCTTTGGTTTTCCGATTCGGTTCAAGATCGAGGCCGGCGACGATCCGGAATTTAAAATCAACGTCTTGCAATTTGCAAATCAACCTGACCAAAAGCCTGACGTGGATTTTAAGAATGTTGGGCTTAAGCCCTTCACGATCAACGGTCAAATTGGCGCAAACGGAGCCAAAATCGCCGGACGCTACGTGCGAGTAACTGCTACAAAACTTGCGCCGCGTCAAAACGACTTTATCTTTGCACTCGCCGAACTGCAAATTTTTGACTCAGCCGAAAAGAACATCGCTCTCGGCAAACCTGTTATTTCACTGGATTCGATCGAAGCTGCGCCGCGATGGAGAAAAGCGAACTTGACCGATGGCGTCGCGCCTTCTCTGGTTACCGCGGAGGACAAGGAACAACTTGTTCAAGCACGCGAGAAGCTGCTTGAATCGTTCGCTGACGAGTCGACTACACTTGAAAGACGTTCTCTGATCTCAGAAGCGAATGACGTTGCAGCAAGACTTTTAAAGCTGCCCTCACCCAGTTCCGTGTTCTCCGGTGCTGTTCATAAAGGGACGGGCAATTTCATGGGAACAGGGAACAGCGGCGGCAAACCTCGTCCGATCTTTTTGCTTGCCCGTGGTCAAGTCACCCAGCCCGGCACGGAAATGCAGCCTGGAGCGATATCGTCACTTGCATTTCGCCCCTCGCGTTTTGAATTGCCGCCAGATGCCACTGAAGGGCAGCGACGTGTGGCTCTCGCGCAATGGATCACCGATCCATCCAACCCGTTGACTTGGCGGAGCATTGTCAATCGTATTTGGCAGTATCATTTTGGTCGCGGCTTTGTCGATACACCGAACGATCTCGGCCACAACGGAGGTACGCCTTCCCATCCTGAGTTGCTGGACTGGTTGGCTGCAGATTTTCGCGATAACGGTGGTTC
>JANNNN010000923.1:0-8505 GCA_031398555.1 Planctomycetia bacterium
CGCATTGTCACTTATCGCTCCGATATCCCCCAGGAAGGTCGACTGATTGTTCCCGAATATCAACTCGAAGCCCGTGTAGGCACGCTGCCAACATTGCATGGCGAACGAGCTGTCATTCGACTCGCCTCAGGTCGCAAAAAACTGCGATCCTTGCAGGAACTGGGGCTCACCGATTGGGCTCTCCATCAAACGCGACAAGCTATCGGTTCAGCCTCGGGCGTGATCCTGATTTGTGGACCAGCGGGGGCCGGTAAGACAACCACTGCCTACGCGTGCTTGCGCGAACTGTCGAATGAAAATCATGCACCGCGCAGTCTTGTAACTCTCGAAGATCCAATCGAGATCGAATTTCCGGGAGCTGCTCAGTCGCAAATCAATCCAGGGGTGGGCTACGATTGGGCCAGCGGCTTGAAAGCTTTGCTGCGACAAGATCCCGAAGTGATGTTGGTCGGTGAGATTCGCGATGCAGCCACGGCGGCTGTCGTCTTCGATGCCGCTGTTACTGGTCAATTGGTTGTGACCACGATGCATGCGCGGAGCGCGGCCGATGCCGTTCGGCGTTTACTCGATATGCAAATCCCGGCTCATCACTTGCTTAGCGGATTGAATCTGCTGATGTGCCAACGACTACTGCGAGCGGCCTGCAAGTGTCAGCGAATCGGACAGCAAACGGACGACAACGCCTCGGCGGCATGTCCAACTTGCGGTGGCAGTGGGTACACGGGACGTTTTCTGCTCGCGGAAGTTTTTCCAAAAATAGAAATGGAACTCGCCCGAGCCATGATGGCTGATACGAATACCAAACAGTTGGAATCAATGGCCCAAGCTGCTGGTATGATTACTTTGTTGCCACAGGCGACTGAAGCCTGCTCCGAAGGTCGGACAACATCAGCAGAACTTCAAAGGCATTTTACATTATGACTTCAACGCAACTTCAGCTTTCGGAACGCTTAACCCTGTGCATGCAGGTCGCTCGGCTCGCACGTGCCCGTCTGCCGATCGCTGGCGAACTTTCAAAACAGATGCAAAGTTCTGAGAGACTTCGCAAATCGGCTTCCGCTTTAGATGAGCAACTGCAAGCCGGCAAGTCGCTTTGCCAAGCCATCGCGGGCGACAATTCTCGCGACTCACGGATACTTTCGGCCTGCATTCAAGCTGGCGAAGTTAGCGGTCGACTGGACCGAACCCTTGAAGCGTGGACGAGTATGCATGTGGCCAACTCGCGATCCACGAAATCGCTTCGCGCCGCTATGCTTTATCCGCTGATGTTGATCGCCGTCACCGTGACTTCCCTCGGTTATGTAACTTATTATTTGATACCTGAATACAGAAAAACGTACGAGTTGTTTGATCGCAACATGCCGCTTTGGTTGGACTTGATTGGCCGAATTCGCGAGCACTTTTGGTGGCTGATTGTCGTAGTGGCCGTTCTTGCGATTGCTCCACTTGTCATCTGGGCAATTCGCCGCAGGCAGTTCGATGCAATGGGATTGCCCGTGGATCGAGCCCCGCGATTGCGGTTACAAGGGCTTGCATCGGAGCTGGCCAGCCACATGATCGACGGCTCGACACCGCTTATGCAGATCGTACCGCTGAGCGTGGCGGCAACCGGCGCGGATGAGAATCGTAGTACATCTGCATTTGAAAAACTTCAGAATCGCACCATGATCGAACCGCTTGGCCGCGAGTCGACGATGCTGCTCGCGCTGCTGCACACAGGAGTCATGGACCGTACCGAAGTCAGCCAGAACTTGGCAACATTAGGGCGGCACTTTAATCAGCGGGCGGATCAAATCGCACAGCGACAAGTGCGGTGGCTTCCGATGATGATCGCACTAGTGGTTGGGATGCTCACGATACTGACGTACGTGTTATTGATCTACTTGCCCTGGTTGCTATTGTTAAATCAGATTGTTAACCCGACCTCTTCGTTGGGTTTGTAGAGCTAAGTATCGTGCGGGAAATAAGTGTCAATCGTAATTGTCGCGGTAAAAATCGAATCCCACGCCGCTCTCGACCAAGACAAGGCTTGGTCACTTTTTCTGACCACCGCCCCTGTGAAATACATTAACCGCCGCTTTTCGTCGGCTACTTAGACTTTAGTTCGAACTTTAGTTCTTTGGTCCCTTTCTCGGGAACCTCACCAACCAGTCCAGATGTGCCGATGGAAGCATACTTTTTGGGCAATCCGAAGCTGACATTGACGACTGCACCATCGGAGTTCCCCGAAGTCTCGGCAGTATTTCCATTTATAACCGTCTTATTGACTTCGACCTTGTATTTTCCAGCCACGGCGCCTTTTTTCTCGGGGAACGCATTCAATGCAAATTTTCCTTGTGCATCCGTGATTGCGGTCGCATGGTAGTTGGTCGTCTCCGAAACAAAGGTTACCGTAGCACCTTCAACCGGAGTTCCGTCCAATGTCACCACCCCTTCCGCAGGAACCGTGGGAGGCAAGTGACTTAAGTCTGGACCGCAACCAACGAGACTGAACGCGGCGAAGAGAACCAGCCATCCAACGGTATAGCGTCGATTCATAGAAAGCTTTCTGCTAATTTATGTGATCTGCGAGAATGAAATGTGGAAGACAACAGGGTTGCATTTTTTAAAAAAACCTGCTGCAAGGCGTTAAATAAGCCAAACTACCAAATAAGCCAAACAATTAGTCATTAAGTGATACGGTTTCTCCAGCGCTTTTAGTACCCAGTGCCCCCCAAACCCCATAAGGACTAGCAACACTACTCGTTGCGGCTGGGGCGACGACTCCCTGATTTCCCGTGTCGATACTGTCGCTGATAAACCGCACGCTACCATCAGCCATAGAGACTTGGACTCCGCCAGTATGCTCACTGGTCGCGGACCAAAGGCCACCGAACCAGTGTTGCGAGACGCTGCCATTACCCACTGTACAAACCGCCGAGTTGGGAGGAAGAATCGTTGAAAGCCCGTTAAAAAATGGGTTGCCCGCCATTGTTCGGTAACCAGGCGCGGTGTCAGCGGTAAAAATCAGCGACGGAGTCAGATACTGTCGTCCATTAAATTGAGCTCTGCAACTAAGCGGAATATAAGTCGCCGGATCACTCGCGATGATTAGTGACATACCTTTTGAATTGACCGCGTTTGGCCTTTGACGCTCGCCCGTAAGGATCGTATTGCTGGTGCCATCGGTCACAACGGCGAGGGATGGAAAATTCAATCGTCCAAAGATACCCCGGTTATTGATAGCCAGCTTCCGCAATGAGCGATTGCAATCGGCACGTTCTTCACCGCCATCCAGAGTTTGTGACATAGCGTAATTGTCTCCCGAACAAAACGCGTAACTGTTCAGACCAACAGTCCGCCCAGCATTTGTTGGCTCGCTTTCACCACTATCGCTCGGACATTCAAGGAAAGGTACTCGCGTCTTATAGCCAGCAGTATTATTGAAGTTTCCAGTATTCCAGGGTTCTCTATTCCATGCCGTCAGCATGTTATAAAAAGGGGTCTGTTCCATGTACGGAAGTATCATGTACCAACCACTCATGCAAACACGTTGTCCACCAAATGCGCAGGGATGCGCTTGCCCTGTTCCGCCTTGCATTGCAGGCAGGCGTTTGTTGGCGGATTCATAGTTCAAACAGCCTAAAGCCTGTTGCTTCAGGTTGTTGCTGCATTGCATTCTGCGAGCAGCTTCACGGGCAGCTTGAACCGCAGGAAGCAGCAAACCGACGAGGATACCAATAATGGCGATCACAACCAACAACTCTACAAGCGTAAAGCCCGCCGCACGACGCGAATCACTGGGGTGCATGAAAAACTCCTTATAGGACGTTAAAGGATGAGAAACTACCGCTCTATTGTTATCTATTTCTTTAACCTAAGCAACAAAGAATCAATCTTTACTTAAGAAAGGGTGCAAATCGCGGTTGGCAAACTGCTATATGAGTTGATCCTATAGGTGGGGTAAACTGAGAGACGGCGAACGGAATTGATGAGAATTTATACTCGATGAGGTAAGCCAGGATGGCAAACAGCTCAGAACTACAGGGGCGAATTGAGGGGTTACCAGCCGTTATTCCAGCCCGGTCCAGCGGGCCGGGAACGAACCGCACCCACCGCTCGCAGGCCCCACGGGCCGATTGTTCCATTCATCAAGCCCGGGCTGGATGAATCCATTTTGCTTAGGGAATACCCTCCCGTTGTCCTAAAAAGCGAAAGCGGACTACCAATTGCGTTTACTTTTGAGTTTTGTGAGCCTACAGCGCTAACTCCGGGTGTCGAAGGGTTGTTCGTTCAGTAAGATTTAGTCAGATCGTGTCACTGGACTGGGCAAAATTCGGTCCTCGCAGGGCTAGTTCGCAACGATTGACATGAAGTGCATGCTGTTGCTCGGGCTCGCTATCCTCCGTTGCCCGCGGCTTGCGCCGTCGGCTCACAAAGACCTCGCAATCGATGAGCGACATTTTTGATTCGGCGAAAACGCCCGCTGCGCGTCCACCGCGCTCGCTGACTCGCACGCAGCTGACGTTAGTGCTGACATTGGTAACGATGATTCCGTTCCTGTTAGTCATCGGCTTGTGGTTCTCTCTTCCGTCGACACCTGAACCGGTTTTGTCGGCCGATGTTCGCGTAGGCCCGATGGCTTGGCCCACTGAAGGAGCCCCCGATGCGCGCCTCGTTCCGTGCATGATTTTGAAAAACCCTACGCCAGACGAATGGCAAAACATCAACTTGGCCATCAACGAGCAGTTCTATTACTTCCATCCAGATCCTTTAACTGGCGGTGGTCAAATCCACATCCCGCTAAAGTTCTTTCACACCAAGGGAAATCAATTTTATCCCCCGGAAAAGCAAAAACTGAAACTGATCACCGTCTATGCTCAGACTCCCGACGGCGCCAGAGCAATCTTAGAAATCGATGAAAAGCAAATCCAATCGGCATCGCCTTGAAGCGATTTAGCCAGTTTCGGTTTAAGGAATTCCGATGGGTAGCTGGCTTCGTCAGAAACCGGACGCGAAATAAACGGCAATGGCGAGCACGGATTTCTGACGAAACCAGCTACATTTACTCGACCAGCCTTGCCCGCTTGGATGAGTGACACAATGTCGAGAAATCTCCCCAGCAATCTGTGGTTGAGCTACAATTGAGCTAAGTTGTCGCACTTTTCGGCCGTTTGTCCGTCACTCACTTTTCTGTCGGGAAATCTTCATGGCTCAAGCGATCGTTGACCCGGAACAACTGCGGCAATTCGCTGCGTTACTAAAACGCTATAGCCAAACCGTACGCGATTCCACCACCACGCTCAATCAATCCCTATCGCGGCTTTCAGAGTCGTGGCGCGACCAGGAACATCGGAAATTCTCTGATGAGTTTGAAGAGCAAATCAAATTGGTCTCCAAACTGCTCGAAATGACCGACAAACACATTCCGTACTTGGTTAAAAAAGCAGAAATTATCGAGCAGTATCTGCAGCGCTAGCGGAACACTTGAGAACGACAGGGCTGGTTTCATAAGAAACCGGGTGCGGCGCAAGTCTTCAGGAGGTTCGTCCGGTTTCTCACGAAACCAGCTACGGGGAAAGTTAGCCTTAAAATTAAAGCTAGGGGATCGAAGTATGTCGTCAGCCAATGTTCGGTCGCTCGAGAGACTGGAGACGTTTTTAGATCATTGCCAAACAACGCGAGTGAAACTGCTGAAGGAACTGGAAAATCTGCAACTTGAATTACAGCGGCTCACCTCGTGGCTAGAGAACGATGCGGCCCGTTACTGGGCGGGCGAGCTTCAGCAAGCTCAGCGAGATTGGGTCGAATGCGAACAGGCGTTGCTGCGGTGTCGATCCGCAGTTCGCGCTAGCGAGCAACGGCCATGCACCGAACAGCGCAAGCGACTGGAACAGGCGACCGAGCGTCGTACACTGTGCGAACATCAAGTTCGATTTCTTCGCGAGGCATCGCTGATGTGGCAACGCGAGAAAACGAAAACCGATGCAAAAATCTATCGCTGTCGAGACTTGGCAGACTCCGATTTGACGGTGGCCATTAACAAACTGAAAGAACAACTAGGTCGCTTGGAAGAGTACTCAACAATGCGGTCTGGGGCTGTGACGCAATTCGAAGCTGCGAAAGCAGAAAGAGCAGCCGAGAGTGATTCACCTGAAAAAGACGCTTTAACTGACAATACTGCACAGGATCAAAATCCATGAGACGCATTAGCCACGATATGTCAGGCATCTCGCAAAGACTTAATCACATCAAAGAAGCGTTCAGCGAAGAAGTTGGTGAAGTAGCCGAAGTTTGGCTGGATGCCAAAGGCCGCGTGTTCCTGCAGCAGCACGTCTCTGCGATTCAGCCCACCATCGGTCAATTGGTTGGGGCGATCCATGAAGCGACGGAAGTTTTTGAAAACATCGCGAAGAAATTGCGCGATCCAAAACAGAGTTAGTGTTGGTTGCAAAGTAATTGTAAAGTTAATTGTTCGGCGCCAATACATAACAATTGCGAAAATTGTTTGACATTCGATTTTAGGCCCACATCATGATTGATTCCACTCCTCGAATTCTTCCCCGTCAACGGCTTGAACGGCTTGTGCATGGCCTGCAAGAACGATTGAGCAGCGGCGCTGAGAAGATTTCTGCTGAGCTGGACCAAATATCCGAGAGCATGAAACTGGCTGAGGCACAGCAACAAGAGCAATTCGCTCAATTGCAAGTCGAGCGAGATCTTACGGGCAAAGCAACCATCAACGCTTGGGATGAATCGCTGCACTCGCGATGGGACGACGCCGAACTGCGCTCCTTCAAAGCCGTTTTCGAAACTTCGGCGCGGGAAGGTCAACTTCGCCAAGACACTCGCAAACGTTCGGATCAATTGAACGTAGATGCCAAGAAGCGCATCTCCGAGATCGAGCAACGATTTCTTCGAGCCAAAGATGTGCCGATCCGACGACTGCATGAATTTCGAGCGAATAACTTGAATTTCATCGGCGAATTGATCGAAGTCGAGCGAGCCGCCGATGCCGCGTTAGCTCAACATAGTCTCCGCGCTCCAAGCGTCCAACCACCTGAATTGCATTACGAAAAACCTCAAACCGCCGACGACTGTTTGCGAATGTTGCGAGCGGCAATCGCGGACGCCAAAGTGCATTTCGATCGGCTGACAAACCATCCGCTGATCCGATTTTTCGAATCGATCTGGATATGGTTGATTGCAGCCGGCTTTTTTTTAGCCATTACTGTTGGGCTGGGTCTGAGCGGTGTGGTCGTTTGGTTGTTTGCTGTGCTCGGAGGCGCTGTTGCCACGGCTGCGCTGATGTTGATCAGCCTGCTGGGCATTCGTCCGTGGCTCAAACGAATTGCCGCCGCCGAATACCCGCGAGTCAAACAACAAGTGGCCCACGGTCGCGCTCTCCATGACCTAGGTGCAGAGTTGGCGACGAAAGAAAACGATACTGAAGTAAAACGGCTTGCAACGAAACGCGACGCTCGATATCAACAAACCGAAAAGTGGCGAGTGTCGGAATTGCAAGAACTGTCTCGACGATTGGCTGAAGATCTCGAGAAACTGCGGCTGCATGCAGAACATCAGAAGCAAGTCGCCAGTCACCAACTCACCACCGAACGCGATTCAACCACACAACGGTTTACGCAGCAGCTTGACCTGTTCTCACAGCAGGCTCTTAGTCGCGAGCAAAATCTAACGGAGGCAGCCGCGAAGCGTCGCGACGACTTTTTGGCTCAAATGGACCGCTTGAATCGTGGCGGAGCCTTGCGTTTACGCACCGCAACTCAAAAAGCAATCAGCACCGTGGCCCGTAGTCGTCGATGGTGTAGCCTTCATTTTCCAGATTGGCAATCAACTCAGTGGTCTATCGATTCGTGGCCTGAACAACTTGATGAACCGATGTTGCCTCTTGGTAATTTGCCACTCCGTTCGCTTCTGCCAGAGAATCTGCGGGACGACACCGAAGCCGATTTAGATGCTCCGGTCTTTTTCGCACCGCTGACCGATGGCTACTTAACAATCACAGGCGATCCCAAGCTACCGATCGTGCAGCAGACGGTGAGAAACTTGATCCTGCGCTCGCTCACAACGTTGCCACCCGGTCGCACGCAGGTGTGTGTAATCGACCCACAAGGCCTGGGGCGGGACTACGGCTGGCTGATGCACTTGGGTGATTACGATCCACAACTGGTATCGCATCGCGTTTGGACTCAGCCAGGCCATATTGCCAAGCAAGTCCAGTTGCTCGCTCAAGCCGCCGAGGATTTCATTCAGCAATCGCTTCGAAATCAATATCGAAACATTGTCGAATACAATCGCGATGCAGGCGCGCTGGCTGAACCATTTCGGTTGCTCGTTTGGACCTCGATGCCAGTTGGCTTGGATGACCAATCTTGGAAGGCATTGCAGAGTTTGCTTGATACCGGCACACGCTGTGGCATCATTCCAATTTTCTTGATCGATCCAGCAGCCCCTTGGCCATCAGCGGACCATAAAAACATGGTCATGCGGCGTGGTTTGCATTAC
>JANNNN010000958.1:0-1309 GCA_031398555.1 Planctomycetia bacterium
ATGCTTTGCCACCAAGCAAAAGCTTCATTGACGACCTCCTGTTTGCCAATTTGAAAGCGCTAGGAGTTCCCCCATCCCCAATGTGCGATGACGCAACTTTTTTACGACGGGTGTCGCTGGATATCGCTGGTCGTTTGCCAACCGAGAAGGAAGCCACCGAGTTCTTTACTAATCAAGAATCGAACAAACGCGACCAAGTGGTCGAGGCATTACTTCGCAGCCCCGACTACGCCGATTATTTTGCGAACAAGTGGACAGCGTTGCTCAAGAACCGGCGCGATGATGCCAGCGACTTAAAATCGAACTTCGCATTTCATGCTTGGATTCGCGACAGCCTGTTGGCCAACAAACCGTACGACCAACTGGTTCGTGAATTGCTCGCCGCCACAGGTACCGTAATCAGCAATCCGGCAGTTGCTTGGTACAAGCGCGTGAAAGAACCTAAAGAGCAGCTCGAGGATGTAGCTCAGTTATTCCTCGGCGTGCGGATGCAATGCGCACAATGTCACCACCATCCTTTCGAGCGCTGGAGTCAAGACGATTACTACAGCTTGTCCGCATTTTTTAGTCAAGTTGGACGCAAGCCATCGAACACGCGTGGCGAGGATCTAATCTTTCACAAACGTGGGATGGCAACAGCTAAGAATATGAAAACAGGTGTCGCTCTGAAGCCCGCCGCCCTCGGCGACACGATTCCCGAGATCGCGCCGGATGAGGATCCGCGGTTGAAATTGGTCGACTGGATGGCTTCGAAAGAGAATCCGTTTTTTGCGAAATCCCTTGTAAATCGTTACTGGAAACACTTTTTCCAACGCGGTCTGATTGAACCTGAAGATGATATTCGCGATACAAATCCCCCAACGAATCCGGAATTGTTGGCTGCTCTTGAAAAGCACTTCGTTGACAGTGGCTTTGATCTTAAATCGCTAGTACGAGTCATCACCCAGTCCAGCGCTTACCAGTTGAGTTCGACTCCGAATCAATACAACATCGCCGATCGACAGAATTACTCGCGTTATTATCCACGACGTCTGCAAGCCGAAATGTTATTGGATGCGATGGATGCGGTGACTGAGTCGCAGACCGACTTTCCAAACCTGCCAACTGGAACGCGGGCAATCGCGTTGCCCGATAACAGCTACAACCGAGCCTCACCATTCTTGAAAGTCTTCGGACGACCAGAGAGCGAGAGCGTATGCGAGTGCGAACGGGTACAGTCATCGAGCCTCGCACAAAGCCTACATCTAATCAACGCGGGCGACGTCAAAACCAAGCTGAACCAGCCCAACGGCCGCGCCGAGCGTTTGAC
>JANNNN010000966.1:0-3136 GCA_031398555.1 Planctomycetia bacterium
TTGCTTTGATTAGGGGAAACTAGATGCGTTTGGGCTCAACGCTACTAAGCCGGTTTGTTCGCTCTACATCCAGCCATCATCGTCCATGGCAAATTGCCATCGCTGTCACCGCCGGTGCGCTGCTTGGCATACTCCCCAAGACATCGTTGCTATTCTTACTTGTTGGAATGATCTGCTTCGTGATGCCAGCCCATTTGCCACTGCTCGCGCTGACTGCGATGTTGATTTCGTTTGTATCGCCATTGCTACAGCCCACCCTGGGCCGTATTGGACTGTGGTCGCTTACTCATCCGAAACTTTTCGCCTATTGGCTGCAGTTTGATAGCCTGCCGCTCGTGCCCTGGCTTGGCCTGCATAACACAGTCGTCAATGGCAGTCTATTCGCATGGTTAGTCGCTTCGATCCCAGTTTACGTGAGCTCTCGCGTGGCAAGTCGGATTCTGTTCGATGCAGCTATCGCTGAGGAAGTCGCCGAAATACTGCTCTCCGCCGAAGAAACATCTCTAGCAAGCCGTGTGGAAGAAGCCTCTGTGGTACGTCCAGTTATGGGAACACGGGCACCGGGATTAGCGCGTCTTCCGGTCGAACCGCCGGTCGTGATTTGGGACGACTTCAATCACGATCAATCCTATTTCAATCGCGAGGCGGTAGATGAGTCGCCGATTGATACAGAGGCTACAACTTCAGAACAAGTGGCTCGCCGGTCCGCTGACTTGGCTGCATGGGCAGAGGAACTGATCACTGAAGAACTGCTGATGGATGATCGCAACAGTTCCCGAAAATCTGAGGAACTTAACGGGGGCCTGGACAATCCACAATCGGATGCTGGAGGCGATGACGAGGAACGGTGGTTGATTGAGACAACAATGGAAATGGTGCGCATCGCCGAGCGTGCCGTCACCAACCAAGCCGTTATGAAATCAAAGCTGTCTGGCGACGCACAGGACGTCGCTAGTCCCCATTCACCAAATCAGGAGAGCGTCGAAATTCAAACGCAAAACGTAACGCTGGATGCACACGATGCAACCGTCGTGCTTGAGTCGAGTATTCGGCACGAGCAATTGCCGCACTCCGACCATCGAAGCCATCTTGGCCAAACACGTTCTGGCGGAGCGGGTGCCACAAGTGGGACTGTCAATCGCCCAAGGGAAGAAGCTCTTCACTACTTACTTCGTCATTTGAAGGGTGTTCAAGAAAAGGCGCAAAAGCAATGATGCTAAGTCCGCGAAGGTTCTGGTGCGTTGTATGCTTGGGCGCGGTTGCTACCGGTGGAATGCTCATCGAACCAGTACGGCAATTTGCTAATCGTTCTGCGTTCAACTATATCTTTGGCGGAAACGTATCGGTCGCGAACCTCCAATTGCACCGACATCAAGAATTACTGGAATTCAACGAGCTTACGACGACACAGTTCGATGACGCCGTCCAGGTCACTGCAACTGCAGACGTTGCATTGGTTAAGCTTGACATGCCTACGTTGCTCGACAGGCGGTTTGTTAGTTCAAGGGTTAAATTGCAAAACGTACAGATTGAACTCACGTCCTCGCTGGTGCAAAAGCCAATCGCCAGGTCCGATCGTTCATGGCAAAAATCGCTCGAGGAGGTTACGTCAGCTTTCCGATGGGAAAATCTCCGCGAGGACTGCGAAGCAATACTAAAATCAGATAGCGTTCTAAATGAACTCGATCAAAGAATGCGTGGCTGGCTACTGCGCTCGCAACAAATCATGTTTCACGGCGATCAATTGAGCCGGGCTGTTCAGGCTCACTCAAATCCGCTCCGCCAACAAAATGAAATTCGCAATCAACTGGCGCAGCTTGAGCAACTGCGGTTGGAGCAAGACAATCTTCAAAAGCAATTCAGTGGCGTCAATACGCTAATCGCTAACCAGTTGAAAGAGATTGAGTCGATGGGAGAACGCGACATTGCAGCTATTCGCACAAAATGTGATGCTAGCGCGCTATCGCTTCGGGGACTCGCGGCAGAACAGATTGTTTCTGAATGGGGGAATCAGTTGATAACACCTCAACTGCAGTTAAGCCAAGCCTTTGCCACACTGTTACAATCCGGCACTCGATCCAATCCCTACGATGTCAATGTTCGCAGGCAGTCAACGACCACCCCGATACTTTCGATTTCCGGGATCGTGGCCGATGGATTTATGAGTGATTCGACCAAACGGTTTCCCTTCTCTGCCAAGGGCGAATACTCAACAGTTCAAAAAGTTGATTACCAGCTCGAACGCAGTACCGATTGGGAAATCCAGTTCGACGCAGACCAGATATCTACTCAACTGCAGTTGTTGTCAGTTGCATCGAGTTCGGCTTGGAAGATAAAGTCGACAACCGATGAACGCAGTGCGGACGCTATTGACAGCTCGAAAATGCTTATGCTCGAAGCGTCATTAAGCGGCCGAGAGCTTGCCGGCAAAGCACGCATGAATTTGGGAATGTATCGTGCATTCACAAAACTCTCTTGCGCAGCTAATGCTGACCTAGCTGTACCTGAACCAATCAGTGGATCGACCACTGCTGGGGTAGCTCCCTTCGAAGAGTGGATAGAGTTTGCGCTTTCTGGCTCAGCGTTCGCCCCACACGCAGCGTTACTTAGCAAATTGCCAGCCGAGTTCACGAACACAATTACAGAGAGTGTTCAATCGCGAATAGAGACACAGCGAACTGACATCGAATCGAAGCTTAAGCTAGCGCTCTCTGCGAAGACGGATGAACTCACAGCCCATTTGGGATTATTGGTTAAAAGTGGTCAACAAACTCTGGCCAAACAACGCGAAGAATTGACTTCCATGCACCGGCAATTGGAGCAAAGTTTGCAATCCACGGACGGGTTCGAGTATGCCAGGTTACCGACGAAATCAAACACAAATCACTAGTGCTCTGTCCAGATTAGATTTTAGGGTTTGTGCCACTCTGCAGATCGCGTTATCGACGTTCCGCGTCTGCATGCAATTGTGACGTTAATTCACAGGTGACTGATCAGCCGGAAGGCGTTAGAGAGCGTCCCGCTTAAAAACGCAGGGAAAACGCGACTTTTCAAGCGACTGATCAGCTTCTCCAAATCCCACCCTTCTCCCTCTCCCAATTCCTCACTCACTCACTCACTCACTCACTCACTCACC
>JANNNN010000971.1:0-10874 GCA_031398555.1 Planctomycetia bacterium
AATTCTTTGTGCAAAAATGGTTCACCGCCCAAGATTCCAAAAAACGAATTGCCCATCGCTTTGGCTTGGTTGACAGTGCGATTGAGTGATTCGATGTCGATCTTGGTTTGCTTGGCGGCGACGTCGACCCAGCAACCTTGACAGCGGAGATTGCAACTGTTGATGATCGAAACATAGAGAAAAGGAGGGAAGAAATCCCCTTTTTTTAGTCGGGCGCGATGTTTCTGGACGCTGCGAAAACCCTTCCAGCCCGCCAAGTAGGCAAGTTTCCATAGCAGGCGTTTATCGGTTTCGCGAATCAATCGACTCGCCATTCGCAGATACATGTGTGGACCTTTGATATCAAAACTGGCTCTTTAAGTTCAGCGCATTATAGCCCGGGCGGCGACTGCTGGCGAAAGGGGACAACCTAGTTGCGGTAGCTGGATTCGTGAGAATCCGGTTGAACTAAGTAGCATTCCGTGCTGCTGAGTGTACTTTTGCTGCCGGACCAAGCTCGCACGCCCGGTTTCTAACGAAACCAGCTACGAAGTTTGACCGACGGTCGGGACGAAAGAAAATAGACGACTTGTCCCCAACAATACAGCTGCCGCAATTGATTTTCAGCGCCAGAACGGTCACCATTGTTGGGGGCTGGTCCGCACAAAAGCGAAACTCGCCAATAATATATGTCACTTAATGGTGAAAAGATGGGCAATATTCGCTTTTCGTTTGAATACCCTTGGCTGCTCGTGCTGCTGGCGATACTGCCTTTGATATGGGTGAGCAGTTTTCAGTCGATGGCTGGCTTGGGACCAGGCCGGCGGCTGGCGGCTTTGATGTTTCGATCTGTCGTGATGCTGGTCATCATCTTTGCGTTAGCGGGAATTCAATGGGTTTGGATCAGCGATAAATTGACCGTTATTTATTGTCTTGACCAAAGCGACAGTATCGCCCGAGCCAAACGCGATGTGATGTTGGAATATGCGATTAAGTCTGTTCGAACTCACCGTCAATCAGAACGCAGCGATCGATCAGGCTTGATCGTCTTTGGTCGCGAAGCGGCGATTGAGTTCCCGCCCTACGACGATAACTTGCCAGACGTTAAGGGTATTGAGAGCTATTTGGGTCGAACTGATGCGACGAACTTGGAATCGGCTCTCAAGCTAGCTCAAGCGTCGTTTCCAGAAGATTCGGCCAAACGCATCGTGATCATCACCGACGGGATCGAAACGGTTGGATCTGCATCGGCGGTTGCCAAGTCTATGTCAGAAGCAGGGATAGGCATTGATGTCGTACCCATCAATCTTGCCGCGAAGAGCGAAATACTGGTTGAGAAAGTGGACTTGCCGACCAACATCCGGCAAGGGCAACCATTTGAGTCACGGATCGTAGTTAACAAATATCAAGAGCAAGGAACTGATGCATCAGTTCCCGGTCGCTTGAGATTGCTGCGAAGCTCCGGCCCTCGCGAACAGGTGTTGTTGGATGAGTCGATTTCGCTGGACAAAGATGTCAACGTTTTTCCGATTCGTGACACGATCGAATTACCCGCTGGTTATACCTATCGGGCAGAGTTTGTGCCGGACAATCCAGCCGACGATTCGCTGCAACAAAACAATCGTGCGGATGCGTTCACTTACGTGCGAGGCAAGGGACGCATACTGCTGATTGAAGACTGGAGCGCAGTTGGCGAGTATGGGACTTTGGTTGAAGCGTTGCGTCGAAGTGAGATTGAAGTCGATATACAAACGAGCGATCAGCTGTTTACTTCGTTGGCCGAGTTACAAGCTTACGACTGTGTGGTGTTAGCAGGAGTTCCTCGCAGCAGCGGTGATTCGGCGGAAGCGATCGCAAATTTCACGGACGAACAGCTCGATATTCTGGTCAGTAACACCGAGCAGTTTGGCAGCGGTTTAATCATGCTCGGCGGGCCAAATGCGTTCGGAGCGGGTGGTTGGTCGAATACGGTGATCGAGAAGGCGATGCCCGTTGATTTCCAAATCAAGAATAAGAAAATTGAAGCGGTCGGTGCCCTGGCGATGATTATGCATGCGTCCGAAATTGGTCAGGGAAACTATTGGCAAAAACGAATTGCTCGCTCGGCCATGGAAGTGCTCGGACCGATGGATTACTGCGGTGTTCTACAGTTCACGACTCTTGGTGACTCGTGGTTGTGGGGCGGGCAGGTCGGAATGTTGCGAGTCGGTGAGAATCGCGCGGCGATGATCAATCGCTTAAGTTCTTTGACACCGCAAGACATGCCTGACTTCGAACCGTCCATGCGTTTGGCGCTGAACTCGTTACTCAAAACACCGGCGTCGGTGAAGCACATGATCATCATCAGCGATGGTGACCCTACCCCTCCGAGCACTGGAATCGTAGGGCAATTTGCGAAAAATGGAATCAAGATCTCAACGGTTGCTGTCGGCGCGCACGGACCAGCGGGCCATCAAACGCTGCAGAATATTGCGACCAAGACTGGCGGCAACTATTACGTTGCTTCGAATCCATCCGCTTTGCCAAAAATCTTTGTGCGTGAAGCGATGCGAGTATCGCGACCGCTTGTGTATGAACCCGATGGAGGACTGCAGCCTCAGATCACTTACCCACACGAAATCGTTCAGGGGCTGTCGCGAGATTTACCCAATCTTAAAGGCTTTGTCTTAACAACGATCAAGGACAGTCCGCTTGTCGAAGTCCCAATTCGCGCGAGCAAGCCGACTGAACCCGAGAATCAAGCAGTTCTCGCGACGTGGACCTACGGTCTTGGTCGAACGGCGGTTTTCACCAGCGATACCGGCAAACGTTGGGCAGGTGAGTGGGCGGCTTGGCCGGGCTACGATCAATTCTTCACCCAAGTGGTTCGCTGGGCTATGCGCCCTACCAAAAGCGATGCGAAGTTCACTGTGGCAACGAAGGTTGGTGAAGGCAAAGTTGAAGTAGTCGTCAATGCGCTCGATCAACAAGATGAGTTCCTGAACTTTCTGGACATGCAAGCCGTCGCGGTGGGTCCAGATTTAAAAGTGATTCCAGTGATTATGCGTCAAGCGGCTCCTGGGCGTTACGTCGGCTCGTTCGAAGCGGACAGTGCTGGCAGTTACTTAGTTAATGTCATTCCTGGACCTGCCATGGCACCGCTGACCACGGGTGCCAGCGTGCCGTTTTCAGACGAGTATCGCGTGCGTCAGACGAATATGAACATGCTGTCGCAGTTGGCCAAACTTGAACCGACCGGCGGGAGTACTGCCGGGTTAATTACCGAACCGCTGGATCAGCAATCGTTCGAGGAAATTGTAAAGAACACCGATACTTTTCGCGGTGGATTGCCGCGCGCTCGGAGTATGCAAGATATTTGGCCATGGTGCTTGCTGCTCGCCTCGGTCTGCTTGTTCGCCGATATTTTCGTGCGTCGCGTTTCGCTCGACTATGCTTATCCAGCTAAGTGGATGCTGAAGAAACTGCGTCCAGGCGCGACTCAGCAAGACGCGGCGCGACAACAAAGCTTGAACCAGCTCCGCAGCAAGAAAACACAGGTCTCCGAAGCGATGGAGCAGCAGCGAGCCACTACTCGCTTCGAAGCCACCGGACCAGCAGAATCTTCGACACTGGAGGAAGCCGCAACCGGCAAGTCAACTCTAACTTCGGAAGCCCCGCGAACGGCCGCTGCGAACATGGCCTCCAAGGACGAAGAAGGCGGTTATACTTCACGGTTGCTTGCGGCCAAGAAAGCCGCGCAAAAGAAGACCGGCAACAAAGAGTAACGCCGCCGAATTTCACTTGTCCAAAATTTTCGAATCTCACCTTTTCAACTTAGTCTCAAAATACAGAGTCATCCATGAGTAATGTCGCCGAGCAGATGCAGCAACAGACCGATGAGTTTCGTGAACGCTACAAGAAAGTTAAGGAAGAGATAGGAAAGACCATCGTTGGCCATGAAGAAATTGTCCATGGCGTTTTAACCAGCATGTTTGTTGGTGGCCACTGCTTGCTCGAAGGTGTACCGGGACTTGGTAAGACGATGCTCGTCCGGACGCTCGCCGAAGCATTGAGTTTGAACTTTAGCCGTATTCAGTTTACTCCTGACTTGATGCCAGCTGACATTCTCGGCACCAACATGATTGTTGAAGACGACCAGGGCCGCCGTTCGTTCCAGTTCCAGAAAGGGCCGATTTTTACGCAGATTTTGTTGGCTGACGAAATCAATCGAGCAACTCCCAAGACACAGTCAGCGATGCTCGAGACAATGCAAGAAGGCACGGTGACCGTCGCTGGGCATCGCTATGAGCTCGACAAACCGTTTTTTGTTTTAGCCACGCAGAATCCAATTGAGCAAGAGGGAACCTATCCGCTGCCCGAAGCTCAACTCGACCGTTTCCTATTCAAGTTGGTCGTTGGCTACAGTTCGCGCGAAGAATTGAATGTTATCGTTGATCGCACGACGCGTGGCACAAAGATCATTACCGACAAAATCATGGATGGCGAAGAAATCAGACGCGGTCAAGCTCTAGTGCGCAACGTGATCCTTGCAAAACATGTGCAGGATTATATTGTGCGACTAGTTTTAGCCACGCATCCGCAGGGGCCGCTGGCGCAGAATATCACCAATCAGTATGTCCGCTGGGGCAGCAGCCCGCGTGGAGCCCAAACGTTGGCGCTAGCTGCCAAGGTGCGAGCGCTGCTGGATGGTCGCTTCAATGTTAGCTTCGAGGATATCCGCCGGGTATTCCTACCAAGTATGCGGCACCGCGTGCTGTTGAACTTTGAAGCCCAAGCTGAGAACATCGATGTTGATCAAATCTTGCTTGAGATCCTCGAAAAAGTTCCCGAGAAGTCGGACGTGTCGCTGGCGACGGTAGGATAGGCTCATGAGCGAAGCGCTTGCGAAAGTATATGAGATTCTGGGACGAAGCTATGACTCTGGAAATTGGGACGATGCAGAAAGGCACAACGAGCATCAGCCATGACCCCTGTTTTCCTCGATACCTTCGGCATGATTGCGAACTGGGATGAAACAGATCAGTGGCATGCGGATGCAAATACCTGAGCCGAATGAGATTGAATCACTTTCAGGACAGTTCTAAGAGAGGCAGAGCCTCGAAGACAGGGCGTTCCCAGGCAGAGCCTTGGAACGAGAACTAGCATAGCATTGGGGGCGATTAACGAAAAAATTCTAATCCAGGGGATGTACGGTTTGCAAATTTCCTATTTGACCGCAGGTGCTGCGGGCATGTTCTGCGGCAGTTGTTTGCACGATAACGCGCTGGCCAAGTCATTGATGCGATTGGGGCATGATGTCATCTTACAACCTACGTACACACCTATACTGACTGATGAAACCAGTGTTAGTAGCGACCGGCTGTTCTTTGGGGGACTAAACGTCTACTTGCAACAGATTTCGCCCGTTTTTCGATGGATTCCGAAGTGGATGGATCAATTCCTCAGCTCACCGCGGTTGGTGAACTGGGTTGCAACCCGAGCGATGGGGACGTCGGCAAAACAACTCGGCGCGTTAACCGTATCGATGTTGCAAGGCAGCGACGGTCGTCAGAGGAAAGAAGTCAGTCGCCTATGCGATTGGTTGGTTACGCAAAAACCAGATGTTGCTATTTTTTCGAACTTGTTAATTGCTGGTTGCATTCGTGAAGTCAAGTCGCGGATTGGCTGTCCGGTGGTCGTCATGCTACAAGGTGACGACATTTTCTACGAAGGACTGATCGAACCCTATCGGAGTGAAGCTTTGCAGTTGTTGAAACAGTTGGCCCGGGAAGTCGATTTGTTCATCGTGCATTCGGAATTTTACGGTCAGCGGATGCAGCAACTGCTTGACTTTCCGCGCGATCGTTGGCAAGTGAATCCACTGGCGATTGAACCGGCTGATTTTCTTAACCGTCAACAGCCTAATCAGCAAGCCACTTTGTCGGTTAGTGGTCGTCCACCGACAGTCGGCTACCTCGCGAGGTTGGCGCCTGAAAAAGGTTTGCATCAATTGGTCGATGCGTTTATCGAACTTAGCGAACGACTGCCAGCCGCTCGTCTTGCAATCGCCGGGTGGCTGGGCAAACAGCATGAAAGCTACTGGCAGGAGCAGCAAAAGAAATTGACTTCGGCAGGACTTGGGGATGCTTATACCTACCATGGTTCAGTGGATCGAAACGGTAAGCTAGATTTTCTTGATTCGATTGATGTGCTTTGCGTTCCAACCACTTATCAAGAACCCAAAGGACTGTTTGTACTCGAGTCGCTTGCCGCTGGTGTGCCTGTCGTGCAACCTGACCACGGTGCCTTTCCCGAACTGATCGCTAGACTGGGTGGAGGTCATCTATATGCCGCCGGGAATCAAACTGAACTGGTGAACCGTTTGCAGGCCGTGCTAAATAATCTCCCGACTGCTAAGCAACTCGGACAGTCCGGTCGCGCTACCGTACTGCAGCATGCTACGACCGATCAAGCTGCGGCCCACTTAATTGAGCTGCTGAACCCACTCGTTGAGCGAAAGTAGTCGATCAAAATGGAAGATCTACTTGGAGGCCGCTCGCTCGTTTGGGTCAGTGTGGATGAGCTCGGCGTATTCACCGCTGCGACCCGTAAAATGCTGACAGATCACTTTGCGAACGAAGCTGTCAAAGTGCAGCTTGTACGAACTGAAAACAGTGAGGAACTAGCGCAAATTGTTCAGCGACAAGTAACGGGCTTGGTAACTCTTATAATTCAACAAACCAGCGAAATTCCTGCCGCATGCAAGTCACTGTGGCGAATTCGGGGGCGATTAGATCAACCGGTCTGCGTGTGCTTTATTGCGGCAGAAATGATCGAGCATGTTCCTTTGTTGCTTGAATCGGGTGCACAGATTGTTGTCAGTCAATTGGACACATGGCAACGAGCTCTCACTCGAGTTCTCGATCGCGTGCCGCTTTCGAAACAAGGCTTTCATCCACTGACGGCAGGTTTAATAGATCGGTTGCCATGGACTGAAGAAAAATCATCCTAAAAATGTCACTTCTCGCCGATCGCTAGTGTGGATGCTTCCTCGTTCCCTGGCACTGTCTGGGAACGCACTGTCTTTGAGGCTCCGCCGGGCTGTGCGACAAATAGCAGTTTGAGTAAAATTACATAGATTCAATTGAGTGCGTTTTTGTTCCTCGTTGAGGGGATCATGGCTACCACTCTGCCAGTCTTGGAACCAGAAGTTGGCGTTCCGCGAGAATGGACGTAAAAACTACAACCTCCGTTTTGACCTATTGCTGAAGTCCAAAAAGAATAACGTTAATGCCAATGCGGGCCGCGTCGTCGCGTAGATAGCCACGACACTGCAGCGAATGACGACTTTCAAGGGCACAGCTGAGATCGAGCGGCGAAAAGACAACGACGATACGATCTTCCAAATTCGCGATTTCCAATTGAGGTGAAATTTTGCGACGGCTGACGGAGATCTGCTCCTTGGTTCTTTGCGGGTCGATCACGTTGACTTGACGAATATCAAAACCAGAGAAGCGATTTCCTTGCAACAACTCATGGCCTTCAGTAATTGGCTGGAGCTCTGCGTTGAGGATAACTGCCATCTCGCGGCGAAAGCTCGCTGTAAACTGTTCGTCGGCACAGATCGCGTCTGCAAAAATAAATCCACCGTTCTTGAGGTATGTCCGCAGCGTACTTCGCTGGGCTTCATTGAACCTAAGCTCGCCACGACCATGCATAAAAACAAGAGGATACTTTTGCAGTTGTTCGTCAGCGATCGGCACCATGCGATGTTCGCTGCTCATCCGAAACGGATTCTCTTTCCCCATCCATTCGATCAGATTTGTAATCGCCCGCGGAGCATCATCTGCGGCAGCGTTGTGTTGCAATTGTGGCAAAACAAATACGCCTCGATCGGTCGGCGTCAAATTCTTGACTTCGTCGAGTACTAGAATTGATTGCAATTTTTGTTTAAGTTCTTTACCGGTCACATACGACAGCACATTCACACCTAACAAAGTCGTATTGTCCAACTCGGCTTGAATCTTTGGCCCATAATTAGGGCGAGCTCCGTAAGGAATGTTCAGTTCCCAACGACACGAGAGCGGAATCGGTGAGTAAACCAATCCCAATCTACAGCAAGACTGCACACCATAAAGCCAAAAGTTCTCTGGCAGAGCTTTTAGATCTACGGATCGTTCTGCATGCCAAATCGGATGATCGGGCGAGAGTTTTTCCAGTGGCTTGCCAAGCACTTCGGCTGCGAACCGACGCATGTAATCGTCAAACGCTTTTCCATCGCAGCCGTCGCCATTGCAGGCTTCAGCGAAAATAAAGCCTCCCTGTTCAACGTACTCTTTAAGCAAATCACGAGACGCGTTGGTCAGCACCGGCGCGTTGGATGCGCTGATAAATAACACGGGAGTTTCGAGAAGATCGGTGAGTCTCGCTTTCTGTAAATCGATGGTTTGCCAGGCGAGATCGCGCTTCCACGCTCGCTCAGTGTGGCCGGTCAAATGCTGCATGGCCATCGAGTGATGATTCCAGTCTTCACCTTTGCCGAACTTCAATCGACTGATAACAACTTGACGTTTACCTTTTGCGAGAAACAGTAGACCGAAGGCGGTTTCAGTGTAATCATTGCCGAGGCTACTTTGATAAGATGAATCAAACTTACCGCTGGCTGGATTCTGGATGGACATCAGCACTTCGGCACCTTCACTGTACCAGTCATGGTCGCCCAGGAAGCGTTGGCCCGTCATGCGTCCCGCTCGCTCAAGGCCATAGAGATAGTATAGATGAAACTGTTGAAAAACGGGGTTGTAACGAACAGTAAAGTTAGCCGCTAACCACTTGAGCGCAGCGTTGATCTCATGGTCGTTCGATGTATCTTGGCCGCAGCATTTAATTTCTCCATTGGCCGATGCTTCACTACCATCCAACTGCGAGCCGACGATAACGAGCGACGCAATGCCCGCGCAGGTCATGCTTCCACGGATATCTGTAGAACCAGCGTTGTATGGGAAGCCACCATCTTTGTTACGAATGGCGAGCCAATATTTCTTCGAGAGACCATAAACGTTTTTCCAATCATCCGGGGACAATCGAGCGCCGGCACGCTGTGCCTCATATAGCGCTAATAACGCGAATTGAGTATTTGAGGGATCGCCGTTTGAGCGACCATCTTCGCCATAGCCCCATGAACCATCTGCGCACTGCGCTTTTACGAGCCATTCCGTGTTTCGCTGGATCTCGGCTGCGAACTTGGTTGGGTTGGCAGCGCAAAACGCCATGGATTGGAGGGCTACGGAATAAGTTTTTTTGGGAACACGTTGTCGCGCGTAATTCAAGCCACTAGAGACTTTGGGATGATCTGGCGGCAAGCCTGCAGTGAGCAGTGAAAGTACGACGAGCGAGGTGACACCCCCGGGATATTCACTGAAATCATCCCAGCCACCATCCTCTTTTTGGCTGCTAAGAAGAAAATTCACACTCCGATCGATCGCTTTTTGAACCGTTTCTGGATTGACGACAATCGGTTTTGCCCCAGCATTTTGAGCTGGGCACGCCGATGCGTTCAGAAGAATCGTTACAATTGTAAAACAGCACGTCAAACACGCTGCCCGTAGGGACATGGTCATTTTCTACTCGGTGAATGATGGGCGACATGAGCGATACTGTGATTATACCCCTCGTCCGCCACCGAATCTTGTGTAAAGCGCAACCTAGTGTCAAACAAGCCCAAAAATGTCGGCGACTTACTGAACGAATTCCGGGAACATCGTCAAGCGATGCGTCTCGAATTGGCGAAAGTGGTGATCGGTCAGGATGATGTGATCGAGCAATTATTTGCTGCAATTTTCACTCGCGGGCATTGTTTGCTCGAGGGAGTACCGGGCTTGGCCAAAACGCTGATGGTCAGCTCGCTCGCCCGGATCGTTGACGTCAGCTTCAATCGTATTCAATTTACGCCCGACTTGATGCCGTCTGACATTACCGGCACAAATGTGCTCGACGAAGATGAGCATGGCCGGCGCGAGTTCCGCTTCGTCGAAGGTCCGATCTTCACCAACATCCTACTGGCGGACGAAATCAACCGAACGCCTCCCAAAACGCAGGCAGCGCTATTGCAAGCCATGCAGGAACGCGAAGTCTCAGTCGGAAGAACCACTTACACATTGCCCGAACCCTTCTTTACGATCGCCACCCAGAATCCGATCGAGCAAGAAGGAACCTATCCGTTGCCCGAAGCTCAACTGGACCGCTTCATGTTCAACATCATAGTCGGTTACCCAACGGCTGATGAAGAAGAGAAAATCTTGCTTACTACGACTCGCAACGAAAAACCCGAAGTGAACAAAATACTGTCCGCGCGAGCTATCGTTAATATCCAAAAGCTGGTCCAAAGCGTCGCGGTCAGTCCGTTCGTCGTCAAGTACGTCGCGCATCTCGTTCGTGCCACTCGACCGTCCGACGAACGAGCCCCGCAATTTGTGAAGGAGTTAGTCGATTGGGGCGCAGGTCCGCGAGCCGGTCAGTTCCTCATCAACGGTGCGAAAGCGATGGCTGCTATGGATGGTCGTTTCAGTATCGCAGTGGAAGACGTCCGCCGCGTGGCAGTTCCCGTTTTGCGGCACCGTATTAGCACCAACTTTCAATCGCAAGCCGAGGGTATGAGCAGCGAGAAAATCATTGCAAGACTGCTAAAAGAGATTCCCGACCCCGAAGTGCCGAAATTCGCCGGACCACCACCTGTTCAGTTCAAGTAAACTTCCCGTGGCGGACGCTGCCAGCGTGCGAGATTCACAGACGCTGGCAGCGTCTGCCACGGGCAAAAAATTGCGGAGCACACTTGCCTACCAATTCAAGAATTGAAACTTAATGGTCGCAGTTGAGCAGTATCTAAAACCCGAACTGGCCGCACAGATCAAGCGACT
>JANNNN010000743.1:0-13090 GCA_031398555.1 Planctomycetia bacterium
ACAGCGAATTACAGTTCTCCACCTGTAACTGCGGCTACGTCTGCACGTACGTCACAGCCGATCGAAGATCGCTTAGTCAAAAATCGCCTGGGAATTTACTCGGCTTTGTTTCTCGCCTTGCGTGCTAAGCACCCACCCACAGCCGCGCATTGCTTAAGAGTGGCCTTAGGCGTTTCAAAATGGGCCGCGATGCGACGTATGACCGAAGGCGAGCGAGAACTGTTGGAAGTAGCGGCATTACTGCACGACTTAGGCAAGCTTGGTGTACCCGACCGCGTACTACAAAAGACAGAAGAACTAAAAGGCAATGAACAATCGCTAATGGAGCTTCATTGCGAGCTAGCGATCGAAGTCCTGGCTGGAGCCGGCGCCAGTCCAGCACTTCTGGAAGTCATTCGAACGTATCGGAACCGAATTGATAGTTGCGCGAACGCGAACGAGAATTCGCGGTCCACAGCCGCACCGGGTCAATTGCCACTGGCCGCTCGTATGTTAGCGATCACCGACGCGTTCGATTCGATGACCAGTGAACAACCGTTTCGTCGGGCCATGAGTCGTGAGATGGCAATCAATGAACTGTTCAAGAATGCTGGCAGCCAGTTTGATGCGCCTCTAATCAAAGAGTTTTCGGCGTTAGTAACGCAACCGCTCGGAGAGTTAGATAAGCTTGTTGGCAAACGATGGCTTAACGATTTGACTCCTTATCCAACGCCAGGTTTCTGCGATACAAGTGTACCTGCGTCTAGCGGTGCGATGCAGACTTTAATCGACACTCTCTACCATCATCGATTGTTGGAAGCCATGAATGACGCGGCTATCTATGTTGATTTCGATGGCCGTGTCTTAACATGGAACCGGGCGGCTGAAAAACTAACGGGTCGCAACTCGTCCTCGATGCTGCATCAAACTCTGTCAGCAGACGTAATTGGTCTCAAGTCACTAGGCGGCGGACGGCTAATCGAAGAGCGATGCCCCATCCGTCAAGCTCTTAAAATGCAAGTAGCGAATAATCAGAATTTATTGCTGGTGCATACCGACAACCGAGAATTGCCGGTGAACTTCAACACACTGTTGGTCCACAATGCGAAACGCGAGCTTTGTGGGGCGATTTTTATGATCCGTGACGCGTCGGAGAAAGCAGATCTAGAAGAACAGGTTCAAAATCTCCACGAAATCGCTACCACAGACAACTTGACCAATGTGTCCAATCGAGCTGAGTTAAGCCGTTGTCTACCTGAGTTCGTTGCGAACCATTTGAACTCGGCACAATCGGGTAGCTTAATTATATGTGACATCGATCATTTCAAGCGCATCAACGATACCTACGGCCATCCGGCGGGTGACGAAGCCTTGGTCACTTTTGCAAGTGTTTTAAAACAACTCTCGCGGGTTGGTGACATGGTTGCCAGGTACGGTGGCGAGGAGTTTGTTCTGCTATGTGCGAACTGCGATAATGCGGCAGCCACAAGCCGAGCCGAAGACATCCGGCGGGCAATTGAAGCGACTCCCGTGCCTTCGCTTCGCAGTCAATGTATGACGGCAAGTTTTGGAGTCACGGAGATTCAACTGGGCGATAGCGATGAGACGCTGCTGGCTCGCGCCGACCGCGCACTGCTGCTCGCGAAGGACTCAGGACGCAATCGAGTTGTGCAATTAGGGCGTGGTTTGCAAGCGGATGAAGAGCCGACCAAGAAAGCAGGTTGGTTCACATGGTTTAGGGCGGCCGAAGCAAAAGCGACTTTGCTTGAGAAAGACTACTTGACCGCAGTTCCACGAGACATAGCGATCGAACGTCTGAGCGGTTTCATTAACGATCATAAGGCCGGGATTATCAAGGTCGATGACAATCGAGTCGCGATTCGTATCAACAGTCGCGAAGTATCGACCAATCGGCGCGCCAATGACCGGACGATTGAGTTGCTGATGGAAGTTATTTTAGAGCAAGTTGAAATGCGGCCCGCAGGTGTTCGCGGTTCAACGCAACGTCAAACGAGAATGCGGGTCACCTTTCGCGCCGCGAAAGCTCGTGATCGTCGCGTCGTCAATGTGATGCAACAAGCGACGTCATTGCTTATCAGTTTCCGTTCTTACTTGGTCGCTCAAGAGTTGACAGAGGATATGCAGGCTTTGATCATTCCAGTAAAGTAGGTTTTGAAAAGGCTTTGCTGGACTGAGTTGAATAGTGGTCTAAGTTGGAGAGTCGTTCGCTTTGGGTCCAGATGGCCCGCTCGCAGGCATTGCGATCCATAAAGACGACATGATATCCATGCGAAGCTCGCGGACCCCGCTCAGTAAGATCTCCCGTTGCATAACAGTCAGTTGCTTTGAAAGTTTTATCTCAGTACGGAGCGTCCGTAGTTTGGCGTGCCAATCATCCATTTGGCTAACTGTCTCCAAATGCGTTTGTGACTCTATAGTATTCGTATAGTTCTCGAGCACAGTCGACAAATGCTCGTAGTCGATTTCCAACGTAGATGCGCCAGATAGAGAATCCGTCGGTTGAGGCGAAGGTTGCGCTAACGACTGCGCAGACCGAGAGCTCGATGGCAGTGGCCCGCGCTTAAGCAGCCAGTTTAGAAAGTCGAGAACTAGGTAACCACCGACAGCGGTTATTAGCGAAATAAACCAGGTCGGCCAAGATCTCCAATCCCGCAAAACGATCGGCATGTTGTCTGTTTGCAAGAGCTTGAGGCCGGCATGAACTGGCATCCTCAATTCAGCAGCCAAGCCTGGATCACCTCCGCGCGGCAGATCGTTTGCCATCAAGTTCACATTGTATTGCTGGTCCTCACAAACTCTTTTAGCTACAGTGGCAAGCAAGTAAGCATCGACTGTCGATAACGATTGAGAACATGCGATGATCCTCCGACTTGCGAGCGTCCTAATTCCAGGCTTGCAGAAGAATGCAGGAACGCCTGCGACTTTCAGTTCGGTCGCGGAACACAAGTGAGGAGGCAATTCAGCCGAATACACCTGAAAACCGCTTTCTCGCTGAATTGCGTCAGTAATTGGGCCGAGGTCTAACAAGATCGCTGACCCATCGTTGGCAACTTGTTGGAGCAGTAATGAACCCAGCGGCCCTTTGGCGAATACCAGTTGCAATTCTTCTCGCTTGAGGGCAGACCGCATTTCATCCCAGTCAGCAATCCCCTTTGCAATTTTATCAATTGCAAAACCTCCATATTTCCCAATCGCAAGTCGCGCCATCTTATTGGTTGAACTTTTTTCCGGCCCGATGTACAGCGTTCCTGGTTCAACATCGTCAATGACATCCGCCAGCGTGTTGACGACCTTTCCCTTCGCAAGAACCTTCTTATAAAGCTTTTTACTACATAAAACGAACATGTAATCCCACTCAAGTGGCAGGAGGGCACGGAGACCACTTGCTTGAGCATTGCTCGATTCAAATCCATCTCCATCTTCGACAATACCCAATGCATAGTGATTGCGCACTGATGCCATATGTTCACGAATACTCATATTGTCGGAAGTGGACTCGATACTAATTTCGTAAGTCGCTCCTCCAGGACTACGCGTTAATTCGATCTGTTCCCCAATCAAGGGACCGAGAGCAGAGGTACTGGATCCGGGCGAGCCGACGAACAGCTTCAAACTACGCTTGCTCTGCCCGTACCAGAGCTGAATTAAGACGATTAACAATGCAAAAATCGCAGCTGCTTTAATCAAGAAGTTACCGTTATGAAGTATACGTGCAGCTAGTGCTAAAAGCAGCTTGTAAAGCTCTTGTACAATCGACGGAAAACTCATTGTGATCTCTGGGATTAATAGTTACAAAGGTGCAATGCCTACACTGATACTAACCTATAACAAACGCACTGATTCAACTAATGCTCTTAGCAATTCGATATTTGAATTATAATTGCATGGTTTGGAGACAGTGATCTTTCGTGCAATGGAACTACGATTTCTAATTCGAATTCTTCTCACATACTATTGTAATTTTGCCGTAATCGTCAAATTCTTGTTCGCCAGCTGCAACAATTCAGACAGCGTACGTTTTTAGCATCCTAAACGATCCACGCCCTGCGCGACATTAAGCAATGGAAGGGCAAATTCTGTCCCTGCGTCAAATTCGGCCGGTTACGGACTATCGAAATTCCATTTAATGAACGTTTTCCATGGGTCCTATGCGACCAAGTCGCGAGTTTGCGTCGCTTGGCGTTTGCCGATATATTTGCACTAGACATTTAACAAAAGTTTCGAACACGTTGCTCGACGAATGCCACCACCTCAACATGAATTTTCGTTCACTACCCTTTGATTTTCGAGTTCAATCATCGGCCGTGCTGGGCTCGACAATCGTGCCAAAGTTGCTCGCGTTTGTTGTTGGTAGCATGGCTGCAATCGGTTGCTCCAAAGTAGATCGCACGGTGGTTGACTCGTCCGTTGTGCTGCCAGTCCGAATTGCGGCAAAAAATTTGCCGAATGCGATTCAAATTCATGAACGCGTAATCTCGGGAGGGCAACCCGAAGGCGAAGCTGCGTTCGAGGAGCTCCGATCGCTCGGCGTGAAGACGATCATCAGTGTTGATGGCGCAACACCCCACGTCGCTTTGGCCGAAAAATATGGAATGCGCTACGTCCATTTGCCCCATGGTTACAACGGAATTTCGGACCAACGAGCTGCACAGCTGGCAAAAGCGGTCCGCGACTTCAGTAGCCCAATTTACATCCACTGCCATCATGGAAAGCACCGCAGCCCTACTGCCGCTGCGGTGGCGTGTGTGACCAACGGAATGCTGGAGCCTTCGGTTGCGATCAAAATTCTCCACTTAGCTGGCACGAGCGAAAGCTATCTGGGTTTGTACCAGTCGGCAGCAAACGCGCGACGAATCGACGGCCATACGCTGGATTTGGTCGACGCAGGTTTTCCCGAAGTTGCCGAACTGCCACCGTTTGCAGAAGCGATGGTAGAACTTGAACATCCCTTTGATCATCTGAAAAGTTTGGCACAGGCTGACTGGAATGTGGCCGACTGGAAATTGCTGGGCGATCATCATGATCTCGACCCGGCCCACGAAGCTCTACTGTTAAAGGAGCATTTTAAAGAGATGCTGCGAATGGAATCGGTTGAAAGGGAGACCGTTGAGTTCCGCAGTATGCTCGAGCAGTCTCAAACGGACGCTCAAACCCTCGAATCACGCCTTCATGAGCGGTTGACGAACGCAAAGCTACGTTCATCCGAATTGGACGAGCCATTTAAACGAGTTTCAGCCAACTGCACGGCGTGTCACAAGCAGTATCGTGATGTGCCACTTGCTCCCTAATAGTTAAGTTACTCGGTCGAGTTTTTGGCGATAGATAACTTTCGGTAACTCCTCTATGAATTTTGTCAGCTCCAGGGAAAATAAGGGCCAGGCAGTCGAACAATCGCACTACTTTACCGCACTGAATGTGTACTGGGGGAGTGCAGAAGTGGAAAATATGGTCAAATGGGCTTTCAAATGACCGGAAGCTTGCCAAAGTCGCTTGACAACAAGCTAGCACTTTCATAGATTCGCGCACGACTGTTTAACTTCATGACCCCCATTCCGCCCTTTTTAATTTGTAGCCCGCAGGGCTAGGGGCATTGATTTCTACTTGCGAAACCCTTTTTTGTCATCCATTTCAGAACTGCTTGCGAATGCGGCCTGTTCGGCGCGCGGTAAGCGATTGGTGATTGGGGCAACGCATGACCACAAGAACACCGACGTATGATTGACCTCCGCAGTATTGCTCGCCACTTAAGACTTCCGGTAGAGCAGATTCGATTGGCAGCCGACTTGCTTCAACAGGGCTACCAACCCGCGTTCATCGAGCGTTTCCGCGCCGACGAAACAGGTAATTTGCCCCATTCGTTGCTGTGGTCGCTCAAATTGGCGATCGAAAGGCAACAGCGGCTTGAAGAATCGCGCAACAAATCAGTGCAGCAATTGCCGGAGGGGGTTGAACTCGACTCGGAAGCTAAAGAACGACTGACGCTCGCGGAAACGGAAGTAGAAATCGACAGCACAATGCGAGCATTTCGTGCTAGGCGGACGATGCAGCAGAATGCCGAGCGCGAGGGGGTGGCCGGACAGTTGCTCGAAAAACTGATGGCCTACAGCGGGGCACCTATCGAAGATATGGTCGCCTGGACGCAAACGGAATTGGCTTGCGAAAAAGATGCCGCCGAGCACGCGCTGCAGGGTTGCAAACGACTGATCAGTAGTTTGCTGGCTGGCGATTCAGCGATCGCACAGCGGCTACGACAAATTGTGCAACGCCGTTCCAATGTGAAGATTGTTTTGACAGTGGACCAGAACAAACCTGAGTCGACCGCCGCTACGCCGGAATCAACGGCTGCTACAGCCGAACTTGGACCCGCCGTTCAGCCCCATGTAACCGATACCGTCGAAGAGCCTGCCGAGAGTGTGCAAGATGGGACTGAAGACCCATTTGCTGATGACATGACCGAAGCCCACGAAGCGGCCATCCATGAGGTCGAGGCGTCAGAAGGTACGGAAGAAGAGGTTGTTGCGTCTGACGACTCTGAATCGAGTGAGGATTTTGTCGCTGAGGATTCAGCTACTGAACATTTAAGTTCGGATGGGTCTGAAGTAGTAGCTGAAGCTTCGCCCGAGAACAGTGAATCTCCGGCTGCCGAAGGTACTGTTGAGACAACAACGACACAGGCTCCGACTGGAACTGTAACGAAGGGTTCCATTGCCAAAAAAGGCAAACGCAAGAAAAGCAAAGATGCAAAGTTGGCGTCCAAGAATGCCGCCAAAATCAGTCCTCGGCAACGTCGCCGCCGCTGGTTGATCAGCATGCTGCAACCGTTTAACGGAATGGACAAGCCACTTCCAAAGCTAAGCGCGTATCAGCAACTGATGATCGGTCGCGGTCGTCGTAGTCAACTTGTAAATCTACATTTATCCTACGATACTCGCATTTTGATCAACATCGTTCGCGATGCGTTTGTCAGCGACCGCCATCCACTGATCGGCTGGTTCACATCGGCTATCGAAGATTCAATGTCGCGTTCGATGCTGAATCGTCTTGAACAGGATGCAATTGCTGAACTGGAAGAACTCGCCCAACAACATCTGTTTGAAGTAGCCACAGAGCCATTGCGCGAGCAACTGCAACAACGACCAGTACGCGGGCATCGCATACTGGTAATCGATGCCGTCGGACCAAAGACTTCTTCAGTAGCGATCGTTGATAGTACGGGCCGCGTTTTGCAAACCGATGAAATCACCTGCTCGGCTCAACCTCAAGTCGTCACACAAAATGTTGTTCGGCTCGGCGAGTTGGTCCACCGCTTCAAGGTTACTTTGGTTGCGCTGACCAATGGACCCGCACGACGTTTCCTAGTTCATACGCTGCGTGAGTTGGTCAATCAAAGTGCCGATAGCGGATTGCGCTGGACAATGGTTGATCGCGGCGGTGCGGAAGCTTACGCGGCCAGTCGAATTGCGCTGCAAGAGTTGCCCGAACACAATCGTCGAGACCGCGCGACGATTTGGATCGCTCGAAGGTTGCAAAATCCACTTTGCGAAATGGTCAAACTGGATGCCAGCCGCCTGCGTTTGGGAAGTTATCAACGCGAACTACCTGCGGAACCGCTGAAGAAATTGGTCAACGAAACCATTGCAGATTGCGTCTGCTCGCGAGGCATCGATGTCCTCTCGGCCAGTATGCAAGAACTGATGGCGGTACCTGGCGTTGGCCGGGCACAAGCTGATCAAATCGTGCGCGCGATCGGCCAAGGAAAAATACACAGCCGCGATGATCTGCTGGCTGCGGTAACCGATTGGCCAGAAGCAAATAGCCGTCAAGCAATCGCATTTTTGCGAGTCTTCGAGAGCCCCAACACTTTCGATGCTACGGCGATTCACCCTGATGATTATAAGTTAGCTGAACGATTGATCCAGAATACCGAGCTGGTTCAGCCTCCCGCCGCACCTGCCGGTTGGAAACGCCCGCTCCCTCCGCCCCCGGTGGTTGCGCCGCCCGAACCACCAGTTCGCGCCCCAGCCGCTCCGTTTGCTCAAGGTTTAAATGAACCCGCATCCGTCGAGTCGTCATCGACAGAAGTGGCACCTCCAATCGAGGCAGCTTTAACCGCCGAAGCCGTACCGTCAGATGCGCCAGATCCATCAGATGCGCCAGATCCGTCAGATTCTGGCCAAGTCGAACCGCTGCAAGTTGAAGTAGAAGCAAAGCCAGCAAGTGAAGTAGTTGTAGCCAATGCTGATATGTATCCTACTTCTGAACAAACGAGCATTCCGCCCGAGTATCCGGAGGACATTGCGGCAATTGACGCGCCCGCTTCCATTATCGACGTTGAAAAATTGGCTCGCGGATGGCAAGTCGGCCGCGAAAAACTTCGCTGGGTCGCAAGTTGCCTGCAGGAACCCTTCGTGGACGGACGACTAACACGGACGCCGGTCCCGATGCAGCAAACGATGCCTACGCTTGATAGCCTCGAGCCTGGAATGTGCTTGTGGGTCGTCGTGGTAGGAGTGGCCGATTTCGGCGCATTCGTTGAACTCGGTCCCGAGTGCAGTGGCTTGATTCACATCAGCCGTTTGTCGCCAAACTTTGTAGAAGATCCGCATCAATGTGTGCAAGTTGGTGACTTGGTTCAAGCTTGGGTGGTTGCGGTTGATTCGAAGAAACGTCGAGTCGCGATGACTGCCATTTCGCCAGCTCAACGTGAAGCGATAGAAAAAGCAGAAGCTCAACGGGCGGCTCAACGGTCCGCAGAACGCGCTGAATCCAACCAACGTGGTAATCGACCCGATCGTGGACAAGGGGGTCCCCAGGGCGGCAATGCTCGCGGACAATCACAAGGCGGACACGGCCAACAACGCGGGGGCGGTCAAGGTCAGCGGACTGGACAATCGGGCGGACAAGGTAGCCCACAAGCAAATCAACCGGGCGTTTTTGCCGGTGCTAGCTCCGGAGGCAACCGTGGTCAGGGTGGCCAAGGCGGCGGACAGCGAGGCGGTGGTGGCCAAGGTGGTGGTGGAAGAGGACAGCAACGTGGCGGTCCTCGTGGCGGTGGACGTGATCGCGATGGCGGACGCGGCCAGTCCAGCAAACCGATCATTGTGACCAGCAAAAAACCTAAAGCCCCTATCTCAAAAGATATGGTTGAGGGTACTGCACCACTTCGATCGTTCTCTGACTTGCTGCAATTCTACGAGCACAAACGGACTGATCCGCCAACGTCTGAGGTTCCAACTCCGTCGGCACCCGAAAGCCAAGAACAAGTGCAGCAACCTGAGACTTCTGAGTAGCCAGTGCTTGTAGCTGGTTTCGTGAGAAACCGGACTCGATTCATTTACGCAGGATGTACCGATTCTCACGAATTAAGTCACATCCTGCGTTTCGACGTTTAACCCTCGACGTTTAACCCTCGACGTTTAACCCTCTTAGGTTGAAGACGCTAAGAACCATCGCTTTGAAAGCGGCTCGACACCGGTGTGGTTACTAGGGTCAGTATCCGTTGGGTCAGCTAGTGCGGTGATTTCAGTTCCCGCCGCATCCACAGGGTTACCAGTTACTGTTGCAATGTTAGTGTACAAACCTCGTGTGACAACTCGTGTCGCTCGATAGGTCCAAGTCTCAGTCACGTCCAGTCGACCGTCGCTATCGGTGTCGCCACTAACGAAAGTCGCATTGAAGTCGTCGGCGGTGTTACCCGCGGTGCCGTTGTCGTCGCGGACACTTACTGTTGACAACTGAGTGTTACCCGTATTGGTGACGACATAAGTGAAGGTTGCTGAGGCACCAACTTGCAAATTCGGTCCAGGACCAGTATTCGCATCGTCCCCATTAGTCGACTTGACTACGTTGATACCCGTGGTAGCCCCAAATGAATTGCTGGGGTCGGTGTCGGTTACATTTGTCAAGCCAACAATGTCAACTCCAGTACTGTCGACAGGATTCGCAGTTACCGAGCCGATATTTGAATAAGCGCCTGCGGTAACGACGCGAGTTGCTTGATAAGTCCAAGTTTCGGTTGGATCCAATCGACTATTGCTGTTCGTGTCACCACTCTGCAAGGTCGGTGTGAGATCGTCTGCGGTGTTGCCCACTGTGCCGTTGTCATCTCTCACGACAACGGTCGCCAGAGACACGGTACCGGTGTTGGTAAGCACGTAAGTGAAGGTCGCTGTAGATCCAATAATTAATGCTGGCCCAGGGGCTGTGTTCGCATCTTGCCCGTTGGTGGATTTAACTAAGTTGATTCCTGTCGTGATACCAAAGTAGTTGGCCGGGTCTGTATCGGTCGCATCGGCTAGACCTGCAATGTCAGTGCCTGTTGAATCCACAGGATTGGCGGTGACTGTACCGATATTGGAATACTGGCCTGCGACGACTGTGCGAGTTGCTTGGTAAGTCCATGTCTCAGTGGTCTCAAGACGACCGTTGGAATTTGTGTCACCACTTAGTAGCGTGGCATTGAAGTCATCAGCCGTGTTGGCAGCCGTACCATTGTCGTCGCGAACTAGGACGGTACCCAATGCTGTACCACCGGTGTTTGTCACGATGTAAGTAAAAGTGGCAGTGGAGCCTACAAGCAAGTTTGGTCCTGTGACTGTATTTGCATCCTGGCCGTTAACCTGCTTGACCAGATTAATCGTGCTTGTCACGCCAAAGTAATTCGCAGGATCAGTGTCCGTTGGGGCAGTCAAGAATGTAATAGCGGCACCGGCAGCATCTAGCGGAGCACCAGTTGCTGTAGCCGTGTTTGAGTATTGGCCAGCAACTACTGTGCGGGTCGCGTTGTATGTCCATGTTTCCGTGGTGTCCAGTCGGCTGTTACTGTTGGTGTCGCCACTGACGAAGGTCGCGTTAAAATCGTCAGCCAAGTTGCCGACCGTGCCGTTGTCGTCGCGAACAGTTACAGTTCCCAAAGCCACGTTGCCGGTATTGGTAACGACATAGCTAAATGTTGCGGTTGTTCCCACCCCAAGGCTTGCTCCCGGCGTTGTATTTGCATCTTGACCATTGACTGATTTGACAACGTTAATGCTTGTTGCCGCGCCGAAATGATTGCTTGGGTCGGTATCCGTCGGATCGGTGATGCCAGCGATGTCAGCCCCTTGGGCATCCACTGGATTACCCGATGCGGTGCCGATATTGGTGTATTGGCCGGCAGTCACGACGCGTGTGGCTTGATAATTCCAGGTTTCGCCGATGTCTAATCGACTGTTCGAGTTCGTGTCGCCACTTACGAACGTTGCATTGAAATCGTCGGCGGTAGCAGTCGTACCGTTGTCATCGCGAACGACCACTGTGGCCAGTGAAATGTTTCCTGGATTCGTTACGACATAGGTGAAGGTCGCCGTGCCACCCACCGCCAATAGCGGACCTGTAGTCGTATTCGCATCTTGACCATTAGTGGATTTGACGACATTGATTGCCGCACTCACACCAAAGTGGTTGCTCGGGTCTGTGTCGGTAACATTATTACCGCTCAGGTCAGCTGCCGTGACGGTGGCTATATTGGTGTACTGTCCCGCAGTGACAACTCGTGTGGCTGAATAGGTCCAAGTTTCGGTGGTGTCAAGGATATTGTCGCTATTGGTGTCGCCACCCGTGCGAGTCACTGTGAAATCGTCAGCGAGGTTGGCGGTAGTGCCGTTGTCATCTCTTAGCACAACGTTTTGAAGCGACGTGCTGCCGGTGCTTGTTACTGCATAAGTGAATGTCGCTGTAGAACCCACGGCGAGCAGCGGTCCGGTAGTGGTGTTCGCATCTTGTCCATTGGTTGATTTGATAACTTGGATACCAGGCGTATCGTTGACCAAATTTGCAGTCACGGTGCTTGGTCCAAGGCTGCGAACGACTGAAATCACCGCATCCAGTTCTACTACTCCATTAATAAATACTTCAATGGCACCGGTGGAAGTAAACGTCGCTGGACCAGCGGCACCGACCCCAGTTGTAAATGCCGAGAATGGAACGAAAAAGTCTTCCAGAGCCGTTTGGTCTGGAATGTTTATTGTGGTTACTGAGAAGTTAGTCGCGTTGGTGTAGATTCTAATTTCAGCCGTCGCGCCTGCGGTATCGCCTCGAGTTGAAACGAGAATGCCTGCCAGCGCGTCTCCCGCAGATATATTAATGGCACCCAGACCAGTGGCGTTCAGCGTTGCGCTTGAGTCTGCCCCGTCATACTGAATCAATGCATTTCCGATAACGCCCGTTCCCGAAGCAAATGTCAATAGATTTGAGTTACCCAAATCTACGTCAACGTTTAAATTGCCTGTACCTGCGCTATGGTTAATGGCAATATCACGCTGACCACCAATCGCTTCCGTTGCAGCAACTCCATTAAAGGCAGAGGGTGAGCCGGCTGTTGCCTGCACTGCTTGAGCGGTTGTGCTGTAGGTATCTACAGTCTGAATGGTCGTACCACTTACATTTGCTGGGGTGATGGTAACCAGTTGAGCAGCGGGAGGTGAAAAGGAACCAAATGCTAGCTGTCGGACGAAGTAGTCGTCAGCAGATAGTGTTCCTGCCGCTAACGTTCCGCCAGCATTAGTGCTTGCAAAACGATAAACGCCGGATGCATTGGTTGTTGCTGTGCCTAGCAGCGTGTCTGTGCCAGCATTGAAAACGTTGTCTCCATTGTCACGGTATAGTTGAACCGTCGCACCTGAAATCAACGTATCGTCGCCGGTAAGTCCATTGCCGGTGACGTCATCAAAAGCTGTTCCGCTGATGACGGCTAGATCTACCGCCATTAGCGCACGATTTTCCAGCGATTCCATCTTTAGACGTCGGCGGCTCTGTGTACGACGATGTTCTTGAGAGCGCTGGTTCCAAGAAAATGATTTTAGAACTCGTTGCCAAAGACTGGGCATAGTCAACTCCTGGAACGTTCCGCATACGCGATACTTGGATGCACTTCGAGTTGATCGGTAAGATGGGTAGAAAAACTTCTAACAATCCTAAGAACATGTCCTGAGCCGCGTTATGCCTGCAGACGGTTACGAAAATTAGGTAGCCTGGGACCATTTGCCCCGTGCTTTGGGGTGTGGTAAATGCTGCTAAACGCCTGCATCGCACGAGACAATGGTCCCGTAGG
>JANNNN010001020.1:0-6649 GCA_031398555.1 Planctomycetia bacterium
TGGCAACGAGGTGCTTACCGCTTACGACGGTTCGAGAGGAGTCGAAGCGGCCGCAGAGTTTCAGCCCGACGTGGTGCTGATGGACCTCGGGATGCCGAGGATGAACGGTTATGAAGCAGCGAGGCTTATCCGCCGACAAGCCAGAGGAAACGAGGTTTTCCTGGTCGCCCTGACGGGTTGGGGTAATGACGAAGACCGCCAGCGGACTAGGGACGCCGGTTTCGACCGCCACCTGGTCAAGCCAGCGGAGCCTTCGACGTTGCAGCAATTGTTCGCCGAGATAAAGCCGCAACGGGGATGAACGGGGCGGCACCCAGGCGTCATCGGCGGCCGGCGCCCCTAGGCGGAATCGCAGTCGCGATGGGTGAGCTGGTCGACGATGCGATCGTTGATGTTGAAAACATGGGTGCGTCCGCTGATTCAGTTCAGTATGAAGTTCCCCTCCTTGCTAGTCATCGCGACTTGGCTCGTCGTCGCAGTTGCAGCTTGGCAAGTCGCACAGCTTGGTCGCAACTTCCTGCCCGCCTTCGACGAGGGAAGTGTTCAAGTAAACGTCACGCTTCCTCCAGGTTCTTCGCTGCAAGCTTCGAATCAAGTGTCTACGAATATCGTCGGAGCAGGAGCTCAATGGTTTTCTGGCAACTCACAGGGTCGTGTCGATCGACCGAAAGTTGATTGACCAGTTGATGAGCTTGGATCGCGCTTTCATCGTCCGCGCTCATGCACTGATTTTTTCCGAGCACTCGCTGAAGGTGGACAAGCTAATGCAACTCGACGTCGTCCGATAACTCGCACCGGTCAGGGTTGCACATCTACGCTTTGCCAACGAAAATATTGCCTTAATACTCAGAACTAAAGATCGGGTCGCTGCGGATGTTGCCGCCATTGTTTGTTGACGATCAGACGGGCGCCACGACGGAACGAGAGATAGGACCACCCCCACTGAAGGACAACAAGTGTTCGATTCCTAAATCCTGTCAAAAAGTAAATATGCACCAGCAACCACATCATCCAAGCCATAAAGCCGGTGACTTGGATACTCCCGACTTCGACGATTGCTCGACTGCGACCAATGGTAGCCATGCTTCCCTTATCCACATACTTGAAAGGCGTGCGCGGTTGATCATGCGACGATTGTCCGATAGCCAATAGCTTCACTTCGCGACGAATCAATTTAGCAAGATATTGGCCTTGCTGAGTCGCAACCGGTGCGACGCCGGGAAGGGGTTTGTCAGCTTGTATACAGCAGGCTTGATCACCTGCGAAAAAGGCGTTCGGATGACTTTTGATACTCAAATCAGCTTCGACCACAACTCGGCCCTGACGGTCTACTTCTAAACCCGCGTCCTTACCCAGCGGAGAAGCTTGCACGCCAGCCGCCCACAGGACGGTTGCAGAAAGAATGCGTTCGCTGCCTACCTCCACACCTTCGGCGTCGATCTTGGTCACCATACTGTTCGTCCAAACCTGGACTCCCAATTGTTCGAGATCGCGGGCCGCATGGGATGCAAGCGATTCCGAAAACATCGAGAGTATGCGTGGGCCAGTTTCGATCAGGATCACTCGAGCACCAGCGGCATTGATGTTTCGAAAGTCTTTAGCCAATGTAAAGCGACTCATTTCACCGATGGCTCCAGCCAACTCAACGCCCGTCGGTCCACCTCCGACAATCACGAACGTTAACAATCGCTTCCGATCCGCCGCTGAATCGCTTCGCTCGGCCGCTTCGTAGGCGGTTAAAACGCGTCGCCTAATCTCCGTAGCTTGCTCGAGTGTCTTTAGTCCAGGGGCGAACTCTTCCCACTCTTCATGCTTGAAATAACTGTGCCGCGCTCCGCAGCACGAGATCAAGTAATCAAACTGCAGCGAACCGAAATCAGCTTCGACACGATTCTCACCCAAGTGCAGCGAGCGGATCTCGCCTTGCAGCACTCGAATGTTCTTGTATCTTGCAAGCAAGCTGCGAATTGGCACCGCAATATCCGCTGGGCTTAGACCCGCCATAGCGACTTGATACAGCAGCGGTTGAAAAAGATGGTGATTCGATTTATCTACAATCGTGACTTCCACATCCTGCACCCCTCCCAATCCCTTTGCTGCATTCAGCCCCGCGAATCCGCCGCCAACAATCAAAACTTTTACCATGCCAGCCTCCAGCGGTTGTTTAACGTCAATGTGAACCTAAACTTAACCGTTTTCCCGCAAAAGAGAATTGGTCATCATTTGCTGGGACGACCGAAGAGTAAAAAAAGTGCCGGCGTGACGACTTGGTCGAGGATCGTGGAAGCAAGCATCCCACCAAAAAGTACAACTGAAAGAGGGTAGAGGATTTCCTTGCCGGGCTCACCGTAACCAAACAGCAATGGGACCAAGCCGATGAAGCTAGTCATCGCAGTCATCAAGACTGGAGCAAGTCGTTCGAGGCTGCCACGAATGATCATTTCCTTACCAAAAGGCATCCCTTCCTCCTTCATCAAGTGTTGATAATGGGAGATCATCATAATCCCGTTGCGGCTCACAATACCGATGAGGGTAATAAAGCCGACCCAATGCGCTAACGAGAGGTGCGTTGTTTGAATCCACACCATCGGCCAGAGATACCATGCATGCTCGGTGAATTCAGCTGTACTAGGTCGATTGACAACCAACAAAGCGATGATGGCTCCGAACGCTGCGAGCGGGACGTTGGCGATGACCTGAAGTGCCGCTCGCTGTGACCCGAGAGCTTTCATCAGCAGCAAGTAAACGCCGACCATGCTGAGAGCCGCAAGTCCCCAAAGCCTCAGCGTCGCTTCTTGTTGAGCTTCGAACTGCCCGCTGTAATCGAGGTAGTATTCGCCGGGTAACACACGCAATGAATCTTCGACCGGCGAAAGAGCCTTTTTGATGTCAGCGACCACGCCAGATAGATCGCGGCCTTGTACGTTGCAGAAAACAGCGACTCGACGCTGGACATTCTCACGGTTGAGTACGTTGGGTCCGGTCGTATCGAGCACTTCGGCAACCTGTGACAATGCAACTTTGGCTCCCGATGGCGTTTCGATAATTGTCTCTTCGATGGTTCTGGGATCGCGACGTGATTCTTCGTCGTACCAAACCACCAAACTAAAATACTTGTCGTCTTCGATGACTTGCGAAACGACTCGGCCCTTGAATGCGGTCTCCAAAATTTCAGCAATGTCGCCGGGAGCTAACCCATAACGAGCAGCCTGTTCACGTTTGACTCGCATCTGCACTTGGGAGATTTCAATCTGTGGCTCAATCTGCAAATCGACGATCCCGTCGATTGATTGCATCCTCGCTTGCATGTCGTAGGCGGCGGTTCGCAATTCCCGAAGATCTGGACCAAAGACCTTGATTGCGATCTGTGCTCGAATGCCTGACATCATATGGTCAAGTCGGTGCGAAATCGGCTGGCCGATGTTCACGGCCGCTCCAGGAATGCTCGAGATACGGTCGCGGAGGTCGGCAAAGACCTCTGCTTGAGGGCGACCGCTATAGTCGAAACTCCACAGGTGTGCGACAGGTATGGCTCGCAGGATCGTGTTGTACCAGCCTTGCTTGTCGGACTTGTGTTCCGCAAAACGAACTTCGAATTCTGTGTTATTGACCCCTTCGGCGTGTTCATCCAGTTCCGCGCGCCCCGTTCGACGAGCGACCGACAAGACTTCCGGGACTTCAACGAGGATGGACTCCACCCTCGCGGCCAATCGTTGGCTCTCAGCAAGTGAGGTTCCCGGTTCCAGGCGCAGGTTGATCGTGGCTGTCCCCTCATTGAAAGGTGGCAGGAATTCACCTCCCATCCAAGGCAGCGTTAAGCAACTAAGTAGCACCAATATCGCCACAGAGCCGAGTACAAGTCGCGGTCGATTGAGAGTCCATCGCAACATTTGCTGGTCGATCGCCTTGAGCCATCGCATGAAGAGCGGCTCACGCTTGTCTGCAAGAAAAGGAGCCTTGGGTAGCAATACGCTAGCCAGAACCGGTGTAAAGGTCAACGACACCGCGAGCGAGCAAAGCAATGCGATGATGTAGGCAAATCCCAGCGGCGCAAACAAGCGTCCCTCGAGACCTGACATCATGAACAATGGCACAACGACCAGGACGACAATCAGCGTTGCGTAAACGATCGAGTTTCGGATTTCACTGGAAGCGGAGAAGATGACGTCGATTGGAGGCTTCTGCTCTGCCAGTGGTAACTGCTTGTTCTCTCGCAATCGACGATATATGTTTTCAATGTCGACAATCGAATCATCGACCAAGTCACCGATGGCCACTGCGATGCCACCGAGTGTCATGGTATTGATGGTGATTCCAAACAGGTAGAAGACAATGATGGTCAACAGGATCGACAGTGGCATCGACGTCAATGAACTGATGCTGGTCCTGAAGTTCCCCATCAGTAGAAACAGGATTACCACAACCCAGATCGCGCCATCGCGAACGGCTTCACTAACATTGGCAACTGCCGCTTCGATGAAGTGACTTTGACGGAAGATCTCGGTCTCGATTTTTATGTCGGCGGGTAGTTCTCGCTTGAGCGAGTCGAGCACCAAATCAATCCGTTTATCCAGAGCAATCGTATCAGCATCGGGTTGCTTCTGGACCGTAAGCATGACAGCGGTTCCCCCTCGCAACTCGCGATAGGGTTTGGTTAACGCGATTATGTTGTTTGAAACTGAGAGTTGCTCGTCGGGCTTCCCAAGGTCCTTGCCTTGCGCGTACTCTACAGGATGAGCAATGGCATAATTTGTATCCGCGTCGATCTTGACAACCGCTGAGGCGTCTCCGCGTTTGATGGGACCGCCGAAAACAACATCCGCCACATCGCCGATACGGATCGGGATTTGTTCACGCCAAAGAATCGGCGTCGCCGCAATCTCTTCCAGCGTTAGCGACTGGCCTTGGATTCGTAGCAACGATTCTTTATCGGCGCGATTCATCACGCCACCACCGGCCAAGACGTTCGCTTTGGTAGTCGCATCCGTAAGCTGTGCGAGCGTCACATTTCTTGCGGCCAATCGCGCGGGAGATGTAAGTACTTGGTATTGGCGGAGAATCCCACCCATCACCGAAACCTGAGACACGCCTTCTACCGCCAGTAGCCGATTGCGTACGGTGAATTCGCCTAGGGTGCGAAGCTCCATCGCTTTCGCATCTGCCCCTGCAGACGATTTAGCCACCGAATCACTGCGAAGAGCGAGCAGCATAACCTCGCCCATGATGGACGAGATGGGAGCTAGGGTTGGGTTCGTGTTAGGTGGCAGCTTGGACTGTGCGAGCTGCAATTTCTCGGTGACGATTTGACGGTCGATAAAGATATCCGTTCCCCAATCGAATTCGACCCAAATAATTGAAAGGCCGATCGCAGACGAAGAGCGAACGCGTTTGACACCTGTAGCGCCGTTCAGCAGCAACTCGATTGGCCGAGTGACTAGGACCTCGACCTCTTCGGGAGCAAGTCCTGGGGCCTCCGTCATGATCGTCACCGTGGGCCGGTTCAGATCCGGAAACACATCAACCGGCATCGTCCGCAATAGCGATACGCCAACCACCATCGCCAGCAGTGATGCGATGGCGACAATAGCGCGGTTGTGCAAAGAGAAGCGAATGATTCCGTCGAGCAAGTGGCGTTACCTCAGTGATGCAAAGGCGGTCTGTAACTCGCGACCGCCAGCGGAGACGACCGCTTCGCCCGCAACAATGCCATTGGTGATTTCAATAAATTCCCCGTCAGTTCGGCCCAACGTTACCCGACGACGCTCGACATAGTCGTCCGCCTTTTGCACAAAGACAAATGCGTGCAGACCATCCCGTAGAACAGCTTCCACTGGAATAACCAAACTAGCAGGGCCCTCATTGGATGTGAGCATTACGGTGAGTTGCATGCCGTCGCGTAGATTCTCAACATGCTGCGTTGGGTTGAGTTCATGGGTCTGGCCAATGATGGGCACAAGCCATATCCGCTGCGTCCTCGTCGTCTCGCTAACGATCGGGCCGATACGTGTCACGCGAACTGGAAACTGGATATAGGGGTTCGATAGCACTGAGGCTTGGCCATGGCTTTCCTCTGAAATAAGGTGCCGCAACTGCGTTGGTACATGCGCTTCGATCCAAATTGATTTGAGGTTTTGGATTTCGACGAGCGTTTGATTCGCAACGACCGTTTCGCCCAAAGTGCCGACCCAAGAGACGAGACGGCCATCGATCGCAGCACGAACCGGCAAAAGATTAATAATTTGCGTTTCTCGGGATATGGATTCAATCTCTGCAGAAGTTAGCCCCAGCGAAATGAGTTGCCGCTTAATGCTTTCAGCACGCCCCTCCAATTGCTCTGCTTTCGCAGATGTTTCGAGCAGCACTCGACGCGAGAACGCATCGCCGCTGACATCTTGCAGCCGTTGAGCTCGCTTGCGCGAAAGGTTTGCATCCAGTATTGTCTTGAGTAGATCCAGCTGCAGCGCATAGAACTCCGGAGACGCAATTTCCATCAGCACTTCGCCTGCTCGAATTCCTTTACCCGGGCTAAGATTATGAGAATGGATTGTGCCAGCCAGCTGGGATGACACTACCGAACGGTTCTCGGGTGGGAGCGTCACACTTGCGGCAAGCGGAATCGCAATGGCCATTGGCCGATGAGTTGCAATTG